>JACDCC010000045.1 GCA_013694595.1 Chthoniobacterales bacterium | reverse complement strand
CGACAAGATGAGCCGGCCGACGGTCAGGAGGTCTTTCTGGCCCTGCAACATTCGGCTGAACTTGGCGAGGTTGGTCTTCAGCCAGTCCTGTTCCGCGTTCTTGAGGGTGGTGTCCTTCAAGTTGCGGATCATCTCGTTGATGTTGTCCTTCAGGGCGGCCATTTCGCCCTGGGCTTGCAGAGAGATCGAGCGGGTGAGGTCGCCCTTGGTGACGGCGGTGGCGACGTCGGCGATGGCGCGCACCTGGGTGGTCAGGTTGGCGGCGAGCTGATTCACGTTGTCGGTCAGATCCTTCCACGTGCCGGCGGCGCCGGGCACGAGCGCCTGCCCGCCGAGCTTGCCTTCGACGCCCACTTCGTGGGCCACCGTGGTGACCTGGTCGGCGAAGATGGCGAGCGTGTCGATCATCTCGTTGATCGTGCTGGCGAGCTCGGCGATCTCGCCCTTGGCCTCGACCGCGAGCTTCTGCTTCAGGTTTCCGTTCGCGACGCCGGTCACGACCTTCGCGATGCCGCGGACCTGGCTCGTGAGGTTCGACGCCATCGAGTTGACGTTGTCGGTGAGATCCTTCCAGGTGCCGCCCACGCCCTTGACCTGCGCCTGGCCCCCGAGCTTGCCCTCGGTGCCGACCTCGCGGGCGACGCGGGTGACCTCCGACGCGAAGCTGTTGAGCTGATCGACCATCGTGTTGATCGTGTTCTTCAGCTGCAGAATCTCGCCCTGGACGTCGACCGTGATCTTGCGGGACAGGTCGCCGTTCGCGACCGCCGTCGGGACCTCGGCGATGTTGCGGACCTGGCTCGTGAGGTTCGCGGCCATCAGGTTGACGTTGTCGGTGAGGTCCTTCCAGGTGCCGGCGACGCCCTTGACCTGGGCCTGTCCGCCGAGCTTTCCTTCGGTGCCGACCTCGCGCGCGACGCGGGTGACCTCGGAGGCGAACCCGTTGAGCTGATCGACCATCGTGTTGATGGTGACCTTCAGCTGCAGGATCTCTCCGCGGACATCGACCGTGATCTTCTTGGACAGGTCGCCGTTCGCGACCGCGGTCGTGACCTCGGCGATGTTGCGGACCTGGCTGGTGAGGTTCGCCGCCATCGAGTTCACGTTATCGGTCAGGTTCTTCCACGTGCCGGCCACGCCTTTGACCTCCGCCTGACCGCCGAGCTTGCCCTCCGTACCCACCTCGCGGGCGACGCGCGTCACTTCCCCGGCGAAGGCGTTAAGCTGATCCACCATCGTGTTGATGGTGTTCTTCAGCTCCAGGATCTCGCCCTTCACGTTTACCGTGATCTTCTTCGAGAGGTCACCCGTCGCCACCGCCGTCGTTACTTCCGCGATGTTACGCACCTGGCCCGTCAAATTTCGGGCCATGAAATTCACTGAGTCCGTCAAATCCTTCCAGGTGCCCGAGACGCCTTCGACTCGCGCCTGACCGCCGAGAATTCCTTCCGAGCCTACTTCGCGCGCCACGCGCGTCACTTCCGACGCGAACGAGCGGAGCTGATCCACCATGACGTTGACGGTGTCCTTCAGTTCGAGGAACTCGCCCTTCACGTCGACGGTAATCTTCTTGGTCAAATCCCCGTTCGCCACCGCCGTGGTGACGGTCGCAATGTTACGGACTTGTGCAGTGAGGTTACCGGCCATCAGGTTCACGTTTTCGGTGAGATCCTTCCAGGTGCCGGCGACGCCTTTGACTTTCGCCTGACCGCCGAGCTTCCCTTCCGTGCCGACCTCGCGCGCCACACGTGTCACCTCCGACGCGAACGCGCCGAGCTGGTCCACCATCGTGTTCACCGTCTTGGCGGTGCGCAAGAATTCGCCCTGTAGCTGGCGGCCTTCGATGTCGGTCGCCATCGTCTGCGAGAGATCACCTTTCGCCACCGCACCGATCACACGCGCCATTTCGCTAGTCGGATGAACGAGGTCACCGACGAGGTCGTTCACCGAGCCGATCGCGTCCGCCCAGCAGCCCGAGACGTCGCCCAGCGTCGCGCGCTGCGAGATGCGCCCCTCTTTACCCACCACCTGAGAGATCCGGTCGAACTCGCGCGCCATCCGCTGATTCATGCTGATGACGTCGTTAAAAGCGTCTGCCACTTTCCCGGCGACGCCGGTCCAGGAATCGGGAAGACGGGCGGCAAAGTCGCCCCGTTTGAAGGCGGCGAGGGCGCTCAGCAGCGCCGCGCCGTCGACGTGCGTCTCGCCGCGGCGCGAACCGTTCTCAACCACCGGCGCGCCATTGGCCACGCGTCCGCCATTCTTGTTGCGGCGGCCGTTCTTCGTGGCGTTGCCGTTCTTCGCCGGCTTTCCGTTCTTGGCGGCCGGCGTTCCATTCGTTGGCGGCGAGCCGTCCGCGGGAGTCGTGACGTTTTCGGGAGAAGGGAGGAGGGAGGTGTTTTTCTTCATAGGAAACTACGCAAAGGCGGTGATTAGAACGACACGGAGAAGCGCCTCAGCGTCAAGAGCCGTTCTTGGGAATCGAGTGGAATGCACTCGGTGGTCTCGTCCGCGCTTCGGGGGACGAATCGGTTGATGTTGTTAGGTCGCTCTGCGGATCGTTTTCCGCCGTTTTCTGAGGTGGGTGAGACCAATAAGAAGCGCGAGCCCGCCGCAGACGAACGGCGCCGCGTCCCCCTCCGGGACCGTCGGCAACTCAATGCCGGCGTAGGCAGATTCCACTGCATCGCTGGAGGCGTTCGCCAGGCTGTAGCCGGCGGCGCTGTGGCGCATCGCCACGGTGAAGTTCGCCGTCGCATCAGGAGAACCGGGATCAGAGGCCGATGCGATGCTCCACTTGTCGAAACCGGTCAGAGCCGATTCTGCGGGCGGCACATCACGCAGAGTCGTCTGTGCGAGCGAGGGCTGCGGGTCAACTTTTGCCATCAACGATGCGGCTCGAGGGGCGGTGTCACTGACCGGGAGCGCACGCTCGGCTGACTCAGCCGGAGGCAGATAGATCATCTCTGGGGCCCGCGCCGCGACTGTGCCGGGCGCGTCTGAGTTGTTGTTGAAGGAAACGGACGCGAGGAACAAACCGCCTCCGAAACTGACGGCAGCGAGACCGAGACAAACCCAGCTCGCCACAGAGGGAACGTTCTCTCTGCCGTCCCGAGCAAAAAGGGAGGGCGTGTGTTGACGATGAAACGCGACGAACGCCGCCGTGACCGCCGGATCAGAGCCGGCCCGTACCGCCGCTGCCGGTGGGGCGGCCAGGAGATCGACCTGCACTGTGTGGGGAATAGATGGGTTTGAGCTCGCCATACAGAGGTGCAGTCTTTTCACAGCAGAAACTGTTCCGGCGGGACGGCGGCAGAAGAATATCTCGTTGCGGAATTATCGGCACCTCGAAAGCGGCAGGCGCCGGTGCGGCTGGCCGTTCATTTCTCGGGTTGCCGGCAGGGTCCGGCTCTCGAGCGGTCTGGTGTCGGTGAGAAGATTGCGTAGCGTGGCTCAGTCATGGCCGAACCCGTAAAGATCGTCGTCGGCAGCGCTAACCAGCTCTCCGTGAAGTACGGGACGCAGACGGTCCTCGACGGCGCGACGGTCACCATCCTGGAGGGTGAGCGCGTGGGCCTCGTCGGCCGCAACGGTTCCGGCAAGTCCACCTTTCTCGACATCGCGGCAAGCCGCACGCAGCCTGACTCCGGTGAATGGACGCAGCGGCGCGATCTCGTCACCGGCTACATGCCGCAGGTCTTCGACCTGGACGCCGAGGCGACGGTCCAACAGAACATCCTCAGCGGCGCGCAACGCGTGCTGGATTTGATCGCGGAATATGAATCGGCGCCGGCGGCGAGCGCGGCGAGCGGGATGCTCCTCGATCAGATCAATCACGCCGACGGCTGGAACCTCGAGTCGCGCATCAAGTCGCTCGTCACCAACCTGCATGCACCCGACGAGGACCGGATCGTCGGCACGTTATCGGGTGGCGAAAAGCGGCGCGTCGCGCTCTGTCGGGCATTGCTCGCGCGGCCGGATTTCCTGATCCTCGATGAGCCGACGAACCATCTCGACACCGGCTCGATCGAATGGCTCGAGCAATTCCTCGCGCGTTATCAGGGCACCTGCCTCTTCGTGACGCACGATCGTTACTTCCTCGATCGCGTCGCCACGCGAATCATCGAGCTCTCGCGCGGGCAATTTCACTGCTACGACGGCACCTACACTGACTACCTGCTCGCGCGCGCGCAGCGGCAATCCGTGGAGGAAATGCAGGAGAAAAAGCGGCAGAAGTTCCTAAAACGCGAACTAGAGTGGGTGCGGCGCGGACCGAAGGCACGCCGGACGAAATCGGTGGATCGAATCGATCGCTACTTCGAGATGGCCGCGCAGGAAGCGCCGGAACAGGAGATCGATGTCGACTTGATCATCCCACCCGCGCCGAAGCTGGCGAATCGCGTGATCGAGCTGCGCGATGCGGCGGTGGAGATCGCCGGTCGGAGCTTGTTTGAAGGATTAACCCTGAGCCTCGCTGCGGGCGAGCGGCTCGGAATTGTGGGGCGAAACGGACTTGGAAAGTCATCGCTCTTGAAGCTGATGCTCGGGCAGATCCCGCCAGCCGAAGGCCAGGTCGAAATCGGCGCACGGACGGAGATCAACTACGTCGACCAAAACCGCATGCTCCTCGACGACGAGAAGACCGTCTGGCAGGAGGTGAGCGACGGGAGCGAGGTCGTCAAGCTCGGTGAAGAGAGCGTGACGTTGCGCGGTTATCTGCGGCGGTTCCTGTTCACCGAAGACCGCATCAACACCAAAATCTCGCAATTAAGCGGCGGCGAGCGGAGTCGCGTGTTGCTGGCGAAGATCCTGAAGCGCGGTGGGAACGTGCTCATGCTCGACGAACCGACTAACGACCTTGACCTCAGCACGCTGCGACTGCTGGAGGAGGCGCTGGTGGCGTTCGCCGGATGCGTCATCGTGGTCAGCCACGATCGCTACTTTCTGAACCGCGTTTGTACGTCCATCCTCGCGTTTGAAGGCGATGGCCGGGTACACTATTACGTTGGAAATTACGATTACTACCTGGAAAAACGCGCGCAGGAACAGGCGTATGCGCCGGTCGGGGCAGCAGTGAATTCTTCGGCCCGAGCCGCAGATACGCCTACACAAAAACCGCGCAAGCTGAAGTGGAAAGAAGAACGCGAGCTGGAGACGATCGAAGCGGACATTCTCCGAGCCGAAGAAACCGTGACGCAGCTGGAGGAGACGTTTGCGGCTCCCGACTTTTATGTGCAGCACGGCGCGGGCTGGACAGAGGTCGAGTCGCAGCTGAAAAGGGCACGCGGACGAGTTGCGCAGCTCTATGCACGGTGGCAGGAGCTGGAGCAGCTGCAGGCACAAATTTCCTAACTCTATGAGAACTCACTTCCTCCTCCCGCTCGTCGTCTTCGCCGCGCTATCGACCACATCATTCGCGCACGACACCTGGCTGTCGCCTTCCACCTACGCGGCGCCAGTTGGCCAGACGGTGACCTTCGAGCTGACCAGCGGGATGGAGTTCCCGGCTCTGGATGCTGCGATCAAACCGGAACGCGTGGCGGAGGCCGGGTTCCGCCTGCGGGGCGAAGAAGGCGAGCTGAAGGAGTTCAACAGCGGCGAGCACGCGCTGCGGACGGAGCGCGCCTTCGCGCAAGAAGGAGTTGCTACCGTATGGCTGCAGCTCAGCCCGAAAGACATCGAGCTCACTGACGATGACGTCGCTCACTATTTGGAAGAGGTCCGCGCCTCTGAGGAGGTGCAGCGCGCATGGGCCGCGCAGAAAGGCAGCGCAAAGTGGAAGGAGCTCTATACGAAGTGCGCGAAGACCTGCGTGGCTATCGGCAAAACAGAGGGCGATGACTCCTGGGCGCGCCCGGTCGGAATGTCGCTCGAGTTCGTGCCAGTGGACGATCCGACAAGGTTGCGCGTCGGGCAGCAAGCCAGGTTCAAGCTACTGCGGAACGGCGAGCCGCTCGCGAACACCGCCGTCGCCTTGCACGCCGAGGGCGACAAAGCCGCTCGCTACGAAACGACGGACGCGCAGGGCGTGGTCACCTTCCCACTGGAGCAACCCGGCCCTGCGATGATCGCAACGGTGCACCTGCGCCCGCCGGTCGCGGAGAAGCCATGGCAGAGCGAGTTCAGCACCTTCACGTTCGACGTGAAGGGCGAGTGAAGTTCCGTCGGTTAGAGCATCGACGCTTTCACGGTCGTGAATGCTGAAGACCCGGCGTCGCCAGAGTTTTGGTCGACGCGATATGCGGCGGGCAAAACTCCGTGGGACTTGCGCGGAGTTCCGGCGGCGTTGACAGCCTTTCTGGATCGATCAAGTCCGCGCAGAACTGTGCTGATCCCCGGCTGCGGCTCGGGATATGAGATTCGCGCGTTCCACGATGCTGGATGGGATGTAGCGGCCATCGATTTCGCGCCGGGAGCTATCGAGCGTGCGCGTGCTGTGCTCGGTCCGCTGGCGAGCAAGGTGCAGATGGGCGACTTCTTCGCTCCCGAATTCGGGGGCCGCTTCGATCTGATCTACGAGCGGACTTTCCTCTGCGCACTCCTGCCGAGCCGCTGGAGTGAGTACGCCGGGCGGATGACGGAGCTGCTTAGCGAAGGCGGCAGACTTGCCGGTGTTTTCGTCTACGGAGAGGCATCGGGCGGTCCGCCTTTCCCGATGCCCGAAGGGCGGGAGAAGGAGCTTTTCGCGGAACACTTCCACCTGACGCGCAGTGAACCGCTTTCCCCTTCCCTGCCAGTGTTCGAAGACATGGAAGAACGATGGCAGGAGTGGACGCGCACGTCGTAGCGGCTCGTAGCGGCTCAGTCATGTGTATGGCGGTTGGACCAACGGATACAGAACGGCGGAATTTTGCTTCCTCGCAACGATCCGCATCTCGCCAGTTAGAGAGCGTGTCATGCACTCTCGGGACGTAAACTGACGTGGATAACGCCACGGACGCCTCGTGCGCGCAGAGTGACGAGGGCATTGCCGTTGCGGCCTGGTAGGGCGATGACTCCGTCGAGCCTGGGCGTGGCCCATCTTCCCCCAGGCTCGACGGAGTCTCGCCCTACCGAATCGGAAAGCCCAGAGTGCATGACACGCTCTAGGATGCGGAGCATGTCTGTCTAACGAACTCGGGTTTGAACCATGAACCCGAAAATTTCCACCGTCAGGTGTAACCAGAATCGCGCTCGTGCGTTGGCATGGTTACAATGAAGCTACTCATGTCTCCACCGAACCAGCTGCAGGACGCGCTCGCGACGACCCTGCTGACGAATCTCGCCGCCTTCCAGGGGTTCGCCCGCCGCAGGCTCGGCGATGAACAACTGGCCGCGGATGCAGTGCAGGAGAGTCTGCTGCGCGTGTTGAAGTCGGATCGAGAACTCGCGGCTGATGACAACGCCGTCGCGTGGTTTTACAGGATCTTGCGGAATGTGCTAACGGACCTGCATCGGCGTCGCGCGACGCAGACGAAAGGGCTGGAACGGTTTGCGACGGAGTCTGCGATCGCGGCCGGGATGGATGATGCGGCACTGGAACAAACAGCATGCGCCTGCTTCCGCGGACTGCTGCCCACGCTGCGGCCGGAGTACACGCAGGTCCTGCAGTTGTCCGACCTCGATGGTGAACCAGCTGAGTCCGTGGCCGAACAGGTCGGAATTTCCAAGAACAACCTGAAAGTGCGCCTGCATCGTGCGCGCCGGCAACTGCGTGAGCGACTCGAGCAAACCTGCCGGGCATGCGCGACCCACGGCTGCCTGGATTGCGAATGTGACAACAACTCCTGACATCACATGAAAAACACCGTGCGTGACCCCATTTGCGGAATGGACGTCGATCCGGAGAACGCCGCGGCGGTGGCCGAGCGCGATGGCGATACGTTCTATTTCTGCTCTGAGCATTGCCGTGACAGGTTCGTCAGCGACAGCGACGCGGCAGCCAGGGAGAGTGAGCATTCGTGCTGCGGCGGAGCCCAAGCC
>JACDCC010000406.1 GCA_013694595.1 Chthoniobacterales bacterium | reverse complement strand
GGCCGGCCTCAAAGCGTGCGAAGGCTTTCTCCAGCAGCGCGCGTTTCAATTTCCGCACCTGCGGATAATGCACCGACCCGGAGCGGAGTTTTTTCAGGTTCGCGCTGGCGAGGACACTGTCGAAGTCCGCCTGCGTCAGATCTTCTGGCGAACCGGGGGCAAAATGCAGAGTGGTCGGCTCGATCGCCATCGCGCTGATCGCGTTGTAGGGGCTGTTGTCCCCGCCGGTTTCGTTGATCGGCAGCAGTTGCACGAGCTTGAAGCCGACGTGAGCGGACCAGTCGATGAATTGGCGCAAGCCATCCAGATCACCGACGCCGAGATCCGTCTCCGTGCGCAGGGCGAATAATGGCGTCAGCACGCCTGCGATTTTGTTTTCCGGCGACAGATTCATTCCTCACACAACGGCCACAAAGGAGACAACGGATGCCTCAAGGTAGATGGCACCGTTGTCAGCTTCGTGACCAGGGGTGACGGCCTCGTAACCGGCTTTTGTCATGTCGACCGAAGCGGAGACATCTCTAACAGAGACCAGAAGCTAAGAGATCCCTCCACTTCGGTGGGAATGACAGAGGAGCGAGCGGGAAGCTACCCGCGGCTGACCTGCCAATCCTCGAGCAGTTGCGTCGGGATTTCCTTCAGAAACCGAGATGGACGCTGGAACATGTCGCCGTAGCCAGCATTCAAACGCATGTGAGGATAGGTGAGGTAAAGTTCATCGCGCGCGCGGGTGACCGCCACGTAAAACAGGCGCCGCTCCTCCTCAATCGCTTCTCGGGTTTCGAGTGAGCGCGTGCTTGGGAACATTCCGTCGGTCAGCCAGATCACAAAGACGGTGTGATACTCGAGGCCTTTTGCCTGGTGGACAGACGAGAGGCTGACCGTCTCGGTGTCCGCCGTCTGGTTCGGCGCCGCTTCCGCGTCAACGTTGCTGATCAAGGCGAGCTGCGAGAGGAACTCGTTGACGTCTTTAAACTGCCGCGCGAAGGCGGCGAGCTGATTCAGATCCTCACGCCGAAGCTCGTAGTTAGTGAAGTTCGCCTTCGCATAGTCGTCGTAGATCGCTTCCACAATGGAGGTGATCATCTCTGAAGGCGGATTTGGCTGACCGGCGGGGGCGATCTCATCCAGCGTATACGCAAGCTGTTCCCACGACTTCTTCGATCTCGCGCCGACTTGCATTGGGAGCAGCCGTTCGCTCCAGCTGGTGATTTCACCATTCGCATCGAGCGACGCTTCCCACGCGCGCCAGAGGTTATCGGCGCTCTTGTTCCCGATGCCGGGCAGCAGCTTGATCATCCGCTTGAAGGCGACTTCGTCGCGCGGATTCGCTACGAAACGGATGAACCCCGCCACATCCTTGATGTGCGCCTGCTCGAAGAAACGCACGCCGCTGGTGATCTGATATGGAATGCCGCGGCGCGAGAGCTCCAGCTGCAGTTCGACAGCGTGATAGTGAGCGCGATACAGGATCGCGATCTCATCCAGCTCGATGCCTTCATCGCGCAGCTCGAGGATGCGTTGCGCGATGAACTGCGCCTGCTCGTTCCCGTCGTTCAAGGCGACGACCGCGGGCTTGATTTCCTTCGTTTCGCGCGTTGCACTGAGCTCCTTCTTGAACTGCTCCACGTTGGGCGCGATCGCGGCATTCGCGACAGAGAGGATCTCCGGCACGCTGCGATAGTTCAGCTCGATCTTGAACACCTGCGCATCCGGGTAGCGCTCCGGAAAAGCCAGGATGTTTTTGAAATTCGCCCCGCGCCACGAATAGATCGACTGCGCATCATCGCCGACCACCATTACGTTGCGATGTTCCGCGGCGAGCGTGTCGATGAAGTCCGCCTGGATCTTGTTCGTGTCCTGATACTCGTCTACGAGGATGAACTGAAACTTCCGCCGATAGAAATCTGCGACTTCCTCATGCTCCTTCAGCATGCGCAGCGTCTTCTCGAGGAGGTCGTCGAAGTCCGTTGAGTTCGTCGCCTTCTTTTTCTTCTCGTAGCGCGCGTGCACATCTTTGATCTGCTCGATCA
>JACDCC010000394.1 GCA_013694595.1 Chthoniobacterales bacterium | reverse complement strand
ATCGTCTGGGGCATGCTCTGGATCGAGGCGCGGCGCTATCGTTTCTACGATGCCTTCCGCGCTCGCGTCCGCATGCTGGAGGCGCATTTTCTCGTCCCGATGGTGATGGAGAATCGCCAGATGCTGCAGGGTGAATGGAAGAAACTTGTCTGCGAGGATCTAATCCTGCCGCGCTTCAAGATCAGCAAACTCGAAGCCATCGGGCGCCGTCTGAAACGCAACTACGTCTTCATCTTCGTGCTCATCATGGTGGCGTGGATCACGAAGATCTTTCTGCACGCGACCGAACCGATCGACGACGTCTGGGCGTTCTACCGCACGCTCGCCGTCGGATACATCCCATCGTGGGTGGTGGCTTTTGTCGTTGCCCTGACTCTCGCCCTCGTCCTCGGCATCACGGTTTACGTCGGCCGCAAAACGACCGGCGAGATCTCGGAGTTCGGCGCGCATCGTTCGCTCTGGAAAATATGAATCCGTCATTCCGAGCGAAGCCGAGGAACCCCGTGGTTGCACGTCGGACATCGCCATTGCCACGGGCTTCTTCGACTCCGCTCCGCTGCGCTCAGAATGACAGACGGTAGCTTCGACAAATTGTGCGACGTCGTGGCCCGCCTGCGCGCGCCCGACGGGTGCCCGTGGGATCGCGAGCAAACGAACGAATCGCTCGTGCCGAAGCTGCTGGAGGAAGCCTACGAGGTCGCAGACGCGATTCGCGCCCGCGATGACGCGAATCTCCGTGAAGAACTCGGGGACGTGATGCTCCTCGTGACAATGCACGCGCAGATCGCGAGTGAGCGCGGTGACTTCGCGATCGAGGAGGTGCTGGAAGATATCACCGCGAAGTTGATTCGCCGGCACCCGCACGTGTTTGGCGATCGCGAAGCGCACGACGCCGGCGCGGTGGTGAAGTTGTGGGATTCAGTCAAGCGCGACGAGAAGAAGCACAAAGACGAGCATTACCTCACCGGTGTGGCCGCTGCGCTGCCGGCCTTGATGCGCGCACAGAAAATTCAAAAAAAGGCGGCGCACGTGCGATTCGACTGGCCGGAGCTGGCGGACGTCGCCGCGAAAGTCGACGAAGAGCTGGCCGAAACGAAAGATGCGATCGCGGAAGATGACCACGATGCGGTGGCGGAGGAGATCGGCGATCTGCTCTTTGCAGTCGTGAATCTCGCGCGACGAACAAACCACGACGCCGAGACGTTGCTTCAGGCGGCAACCGACAAGTTCGTTCGGCGCTTCAACGCCGTGGAGGACGAAGTAAAGGCACGAGGCGGCAAGCTCGGGGAAGTCGGTCTCGCTGAACTCGACGACATCTGGAACGCGCAAAAGGCGAAACCGCGCGCGTAACGCGTTGGTCATCCCGAGCCGCGAAGACGGCGAGGGACCTCACGCCAGCTCATCAACCTTCCGTCACAGGAGGCATTTCGCTCTCCAGAGTATGCGTCTCCGGAATTCGTTCGCGCTACCTGCTATGGGGAGGTCCCTCGCCCGTCTCCGCGGCTCGGGATGACAGCGCATTGTGACGGCTCACACGTTCAGTGTTGCGCAATCGCGCAATTCATCAGCGCGTGAAAAGCTTCATCGAAGCTTTTTCCGAACGCGACGAGCCCGTCGGGATGACCTCCCATCGCGAAGACCTGGCTGTCGCTCTCCCGCAGTAACCGCCGCATCTCGAACGCCATTTCCGGCGTGCCATATTCCACTTCTCGCCGTGTCGTGGGTACGAGATTGAGTACCTGCTGCCACAGCTTCGGGCTGTGACAGTGAATCACCGCCCGTGCATCCGCCGCTGATTCGTAGACAGCGGCATGCGTCAGAGATTCCGAGGAAGCAGTGACCGCACCTTCACAGCGCACCCAATTCCGCGCGAAGTCGTAGCCGGTGACCTTCGCGACCTGAGCAAGCTGCAAATGCGCGAGGGCGCCGGTGCCAGAAGCGGTGATGTAGAACGAAGTGCTCTCCCCGTCCCGCACGCTCAAATTGCCGAAACCAATTCCACCAGCGTCGACGCCCACCATCCGGAGCTGCAGCAGCTTGCGGCGGCAGGAGTTCAGTGCGGAGAAACCGGCGAACGGAGCCACCTCCCGAACGACGTGCTCGCATTCGAACTTAACAACGCCGCTCTCGCTCACGGCGCCTGCTCGGGAAACATCCCGAGGATACTCTGCTCGTTCGCCTCGCAGATCCCGCGTTCTGTGATCAGGCCGGTGACGAGCCGCCGCGGGGTGACATCAAAGCCATAGTTCGCCGCGGGGCTGCCCGCTGGCGTGACCCGCACTTCCACCTGCCGCCCATCCGCCCAGCCGTCGGCGTGGCTCACCTCGTCGGAACCACGTTCCTCGATCGGAATTTCCGCCAGTCCGTCGCGCATCTTCCAGTCGAACGAGGACGACGGCAGCGCCACGTAGAACGGCACGTTGTTGTCTTTCGCCGCGAGTGCCTTCAGGTACGTGCCGATCTTGTTCGCGACGTCGCCGGTGTAAGTCGTCCGATCCGTGCCGACGATCACGAGGTCGACGTCGCCGCGCTGCATCAAATGCCCGCCGGTGTTATCTGCGATGACGGTGTGCGGCACGCCGTGTTCGTTTAACTCCCACGCGGTCAGCTTCGAGCCCTGGCTTCGCGGACGCGTTTCGTCCACCCAGACGTGCACGGGCAAGCCGCTATCGTGCGCCGCGTAGATCGGCGCCGTGGCAGAGCCGTGATCGACAAACGCCAGCCACCCGGCGTTACAATGCGTGAGCACGTTCACCGGCTTGCCACCTTTCCGGCGCGCGATGTCGCGGATCAAATTGAGACCGTGACGCCCGATCGAGCGGCAATGCTCCGCATCTTCCGCCGCGATCGCTTCCGCCGTCGCTAGTGCGACCGCGACCTTCTCCTCCGGCGTTTGAGCTTCCGCGATACGCGCCAGTTGCCGGTCGATCGCCCACGCGAGATTTACAGCAGTTGGCCGCGTCATCTTCAGGCGCCGCGCGGCCGCGGCAATGTATTCGTCGCATGCCGGTGCAGCTGCCGCTTCCAGCGCGGCGAGGTACATTCCGTAACCCGCGGCCGCGCCGATCAGTCCTGCGCCCCGCACATGCATGTCGCGGATCGCGGTCGCCATCTCTTCGGTCGTCCGGACCTCCTCTACCACAAACCGGTGGGGCAACCAGCGTTGATCGATCAGTTGTACGACACGCTCATCGGCCGCGTTCAACCAGATCGTGCGGAAATGTTGCCCGCCTACATTCATCGTGCTGCTCGCCTCATCCCGATCGTGATCCTAATCTCTCCAGCCAGCCGAGTCAGACATTTAGAGCACGCGCAGAACGAACCGCCGGCGGGGCCGGAACGCCGATGCGGCGTTTACAAACCGGCACTTTTCGCCATATTGCCCCGTCCCCATGGCCATTCTGCTCAACATCGTTCTCGGCATCTACGTGCTCGTCGCATTGCTGATGGTTTTCGTCATTCTGATGCAGCGGCCGAAGAGCGAGGGCCTCGGAGCAGCGTTCGGTGGCGGCGTGACGGATAATCTTTTCGGAGCGCAAACCACCAACGTCCTCACGAAGATCACCGGCTGGCTCGCGGGGATCTTTTTCGCACTGACTTTTCTGCTTTCGATCCTCTACGCGCAGCGCACGAACGCTGGCGGCGGACTTCGCAAGGAACTGATGAGGAGCGCACCGGCTGCTGCTGTGCCGGCGGTCAGCCCGGGAGCGGCGAACTCTGAAAATCCAGCTCCACCTGCGGCTCCGGCGCAGGACGCGGTCACAGCTCCTGCACCGGCTGGCGATGCCGCGCAGAATCAGCCCGCGCTCGAAGGCGGCAACTCACCGACGGCTGCCGACATGGCAGTCGGCGCCGTGCAACCGGTTCCGGCACCGGCTGCTTCAGCTCCGGCCGCTTCGCCGGCCGCAACGCCGTAAGCGGCGCGGCTGCCCGCGTCTGCTACGAGACTTTCGCGCCGTTCTTCGGCCGCACTTTGATGTCGATCTCGGACTTGATGGTCCGATGGACGGGGCATTTGTGCGCGATTTCCATAAGCTTCGCATGCTGCTCAGGCGTGAGCGGCCCGGTCAGCTCGACGTCCATCTCGATCCGGTCCAGCATCCCTTCTGTCGTCTCGCAATCCGCGCAATCCTTTGCGTGAATCCGTGAGTGCCGGAGTGAAACAGCGACGTCCTCGAGCGGCCACTTCTTGCGACGTGCAAAGAGTCCGACGGTCATCGAGGTGCAGGCGCCGAGCCCCGCGAGGAGATAATCATACGGCGTCGGGGCCGTGTCACTCCCACCGACACTCACGGGCTCATCGGCTTGGAACTCATGCGTGCCGCTCCTGATTTTCTGCAGAAATCCACCAGCCGTTCCGCGCACGACTACGTCGGCGGCAGGGTCTTCTGGGGTATTAACCTCCGGGTTGTTCATGCTTTCAGGTTACGGCCGACGCGGCAATCTTGCCCAGCAACAAACCGAACGGAGCGCACCAGTGTGTGACGGTTTGCGCATCAACGTCTCTCGCCCGCCAGTTTCTGAAAACGGGGATCGTCGCGGAGCGGATCGAAGTCCGCAACGCTCGCATCTACCAGGCGCCCGTGATCTGGAGCGCGGATACGCTGCTGAAGGAGGTCGCCCTCCCGCTTACGGCGACGGCTGTGCGCCGTCGGTGATTTTGTCGGGATGATACTTGCGCCAGTAGCGGAGTGCAGCGGTCACCGCCATGAAGCTCGGATCAGCCGTTTCGTAATCGCGCACGCTTTCCTCGGTCGCGCCGCCGGCGAGCAGGTCGGCGGCTTCATAGTCGGCAAATGGCTGGATCAGCTGCGGCTCGTCTTCGCCGGCAATGATGCGGTCGCGGAACCAGCACGACCAGCGACGGACCCGTTCTTCGAGCTGATCCAGATGCGTGGCGATGTCGTCGGGCACTGCACCGAAATGCGGCAGGTAGAGCTTCGTAGGATTGAGGGCGCGGATTTTGTCGATCGATTTGAGCCACGACTCGACGTGCAATTCCGGTGGCACGAAAGGCGGGATCGGCGGACCGCTGCCGATGCGGACTCCGGCCACATCGCCACCGAAGACGCTCTCGTCCCACTGGTAAACATGATGATGGCTCGCGTGTCCCGGCGTTTCGATCGTGCGGATCTCGACCGAACCAATCCGGACCACGTCGCCATCCTGCAACACGCGCACGTTTTCCTGCGGCACCGGCGCGATCCGGCCCCAGAGCTTCTGCATGTCAGCGCCGAAGATGCGCGTGGCAGAATCGACGAGCCTGGTCGGATCGATGAGGTGCGGCGCGCCGCGGGGATGCACGTAAACCGTGGCGCCGGTCCGGGCCGCACTCGTAGTTTCCACGAAACGCCACGCCGCTCCGGCGTGATCAAAGTGAATGTGGCTGAGAAAGACGTGACGAACGTCGGCTGGCGTGAAGCCAGCCCTGGCCAGCTCCGCAGCGATGTTGTCGAAGGTCGACTCGGGTCCGGTGTCGAAAAGCGCGAGGCCGTCGCTCGTCTCAAGCACTGTCGCGGCGATGATGCCGGGGCGGCCGAGCTGGCGCGTGTCGAGCACATGGACCTGTGATTGCATGGTCAAAGTTATACCTCATCGGCTGAACCATGCAGGTCGCTGCAACCGCGCCTTTATCGACGCGGTCACAACGATATCGATCAACGAGATCGCGCGGGCTCGAGAACTAGGAACGGCTGCACCTTATCGTGCGGTCGGCTGAATCCCGCGCTGGCTGACGAGGTAAACAGCGAAACTCCCGAGCCAGTGCCCGCCTTCGTAATGCTCGCCCGTGACGGCAGCGAGGCCCGCGCGGTGGTGAGCTTCGGCAGCGGCAGTGAATGCGGGACGACGGGAGTCGTTAGGCGGAAGACCTGAGACGATCCCTTCCAGCATCCACGCGCGGCTGATGTTCAATCCGTCGAGGTGCGCGAGCTTCGGGTCACTCGGGTCCGGCGAGACGGCAACGGGCAGCCAGTCCGCTTTCGCGTTGGTCGGCAGTTGCGGCATGAACTCTTTCAGCCACCTGGCGAATTCCGCCGGCGGCAGCACGCGGCGCATCACGTCGGCCTCGCCTAAGGCCGGCGAGAGAAAATCTTCGCCACCGGGTTCATAGGCAAGCGGCGCGTTTTTGTCGTTCCCGTAGAACTTGCGCGCTTTCTCCGTCAACAACTTCGCGAACTCCGTGTTCCCGGTGGCGCGCGCGTAATCGAGCATCAAACCGAGCGCGAACGCCGTCTGCGCGTGCTCGCCGATCCGGATCGGATGGGAGAGCTTCGGGAGCCACTTGTTCAGCCGCTCGAGGGTTGCCTCTTCGAGATGACGCAAGTTGGCCAGCATCTCGCGCGCATCCGGATCGTCCCACTCGCGGAGCTCGGTGCTCAATTGCAGCAGCCACGCCAATCCATATGGCCGCTCGAAGCTCGCCCTACCTTCGCCGCGCAGATACGCTGCCTCCGTCTGGAGGTTCTCCGCCGTCAGGCTCTTCCGCAACGCCTCGCGAGCAGGACCGGCAAACGGCGCGTCCGGAAATCTGCGCGCCAGGCGGGCAAGCAGCCAATGCCCGTGCACCGATGAGTGCCAGTCGTAGCAGCCAAAGAACGCCGGTGTCAGCGTGCGCGGCGGCGCGACGTCCGCGTCGCTGTTCATCGTGTGGCTGATCTTGTTCGGGTATTCCTTGTGCACGCACTCGAGCGCGAGCTTTGCGAAACGCTCGGCGGCCGCGGCATCGAATTGTGCTCGGCCCTCCTGGGCGAGGACAGTGATTGGCATGAGGAGCGAAACTGCGGCGGCGAAAAGCTTCATTTCGACACCACTATACCGCAGCAGCGATTCGATCCACTTGGTGGTAGGGCCCGGTGGTAGGGCGAGACTCTGTCGAGCCTGAGGGAGCGCGTCGCCAGGCTCGACGGAGTCTCGCCCTACCAGAAGCTTCGGTGAGAAATGCGTGGCAGCTTTCGGCAGACGGCAATTCCCGAATTGAACCGCTGCCCGTTTGGTTGAAAATACCGGTCCATGGCGACTTCCGCGTCCGGCTGGCCCAACTGGCAGCGCAACTCCTTCTTTAAGTTTTTCGCGTCGGTGAAGCTCGCCGTCGTGCTCCTCGCGGTCATCATCGTGGCAAGCATCGCGGGCACGATCTGGGAATCGAGCTTCGACGCGAAAGTGGCGCGCGCCTACGTCTACGGTGCGTCGTGGTTCAACATCTGGCTGCTGTTGCTTTGCACCAATCTCACCGTCTCTGCCCTCTCGCGCTGGCCTTGGAAGAAGCACCACGTCGCGTTTTTGGTCACCCACCTTGGCATCATCACGCTGCTGTTCGGTTCGTTGATCGGGCGAATCTGGGGCGTGGAAGGGACGATCACGCTGTTCAAAGGCGATCCGCCGAGCAATCGCCTCCTGATCGATCAACACCAGCTGCGCGTCCGCGACAGCGACGGCATCATCAAGGGCTACAACGCGGAATTTATCAATCGGCCGCCCAATCCGCAGCGGCCATGGGATCTTGGCCCCCTCGCATCGGGCGCACGGCTGAGCATCATCGAGCACGCGCCCGCGGTGGAAGGCAAGCTCAACCCGAAACCGCTCGAGAGCGGCGGCGCGGCGGCCGTTCATTTCACGATCAAGACCGCGATGATGGGGCAGCAGCTCGATGGCTGGCTCCTGGCGGACGATGACCACGAGGGCCACGGCACGTTCAACATGGGCCTGGCGACGATCGGCCTGAAGCGTGGCATGGCGCCACCAGTTCCGCCTAACGAGAGCACACCGGCGGGTGGCGGTGAAGTCGACGTCGAGGAATCGATTTTCGCGTTCACGAAGGCGCCGGACCAGCAGGTCGGCAAGGTGGCGAAAGGCGGAAGCGCCGGCGCGAAGGTGGTCCTCTCGCAGCCGGAGAAGGGGAGCAAGGGGCAGCTCACCATCACGATGGGCGATCGGAATTGGACCCGCGACGTCGCGGAGTTTCTCGGGAAGGAAACGCCACTCGAAGACAGCCCTTACACATTGCGCGTGGAGAATTACTGGCCGGACTTCCGTATCGATAACGGCAAGCCGGCATCGGTCTCGGAGCAGCCGAACAATCCGGCAGTCGTCGTGACGCTGCGGGGCCGTGCCATTCCTGCGGCGTCGTCCGCCGACGCGCACGGCGCAGGCGAAGCAGCTGACGCGGGCGTGCCTAATCGGTTGACGTTGTTTATCGCTGACGACAACGCACTCTCCTATGACCTGATGTCACGTAAGGCCGGCCGCACGATCGGAAAGCTGGATCTGAACGCGCCGCTTTCCACCGGGTGGGCCGACTGGACGTTGGTAATCGATCGCACGATGCCGCACGCGGATCATTGGATGGACTTCCAGCCCGTCGCGGCGACGGCTGCCGCTGCCCCCGCGGGTGGACCTGCCAATCTGCCGGAAGGTATTCGCATCCGCGTGCAGCAGGGCGACAACACGGTCGAGCAGTGGATCCCCGCTGGCTGGCAGATCAGCGTGCCGACCACGCCCGCGCCGATTCAGGTCACCTACGGCTGGAGACAACACCAGATGCCGATCGCGTTGGAGTTACTCGATTTCGAGGTGCAGCGAAACGAAGGGAGCGATAGCCCGGCGGGGTTCAAAAGCACGGTGCGCGTGACGGATCGCGAAGGCGGCACTGCCACCGGGCAATGCTGGATGAACAACCCGTTCAGTTATCCGGGCCACTGGTGGCGCACCTGGACGGGGCTGACGTACAAAATGTCGCAGGCATCCTGGAACCCCGACAATCTCGGCCAGAGCACCATTCAGATCCTGCGCGATCCGGGCTGGCTGCTGAAGTGGATTGGCTCGCTGCTCGTTTGCGCGGGGATTTTCATGTTATTCTACGTGAAGCAGTTCCGGCGTCCGACGCCCGGTTCGGCGGCACCCGTGACGGCACCGCTCCCGCAAAAGCCGCAGTTGGTGACGGCGGAAAATTGAGCGTTCCGGCAGGAAGGAAGTCGAACACTAGCTCATGAGAATCATTGTTTTGCTCCTCGTGCTTTCGCTCACCGCCTGCGGAGGCGGTGCCCGCATGGAGATGGAGAAGGAAGCCGCCAGGGCACAGACGAAGCTCGACAAGCAGGCGCGCAAAGCCAAAACCGCGCGCGCCGCTGGGTGGGGTTATTTCAGCGGTCAAGTCGAGGCGCGCTGGCAGAATGACGGCGTCACGATGGTGCTGCTGAACGAGCTGCGTTATACCGATCCCTACGGTGAAGTGTGGGTGGCGCCCGCCGGATCGCGAGTCGATGGAGCATCAATTCCCCGCGCGTTCTGGAGCATCATGGGCGGGCCTTTCGAAGGAAAATACCGGAACGCTTCCGTGCTGCACGACGTCGCGTACGAAGAGCAGAAGCGATCGCCGAAAGAGGTCGACCTGATGTTCTACAACGCGATGCGCGCGAGCGGCGTCGGCGCGGTGACGGCGAAGACGATGTACTACTCGCTGCTTCGTCACGGCCGGCATTGGAAACACAAACAGGCTACGCCGGTGAATCCAGATGCGCCCGCGCGCGGCACCGCTGTTGCGCCGGGTGAGGTAGACGAGATCCAGCAGTGGATCAAAGCGAACGACCCGAATCTCGAGCAGATCGAAGCGCGCGCTGGTGAAGGCGGGCGCTGAAACGTGGCTAGAACGTATATTGACGCGCGACGAGTGTGACATCGCTGCCGTAGGTCGCGACGTATTCCGCCTGCCGCGCGTGATACGTTTTACCTGGAATCTCCGGCAGGCCTAACGAGCGATCCGCCACCCAGCATTTTAACGGCGCGGACGAGGCAAGCCGCAGCTCCAGGTCCACTCCTTCGGGAGGTGGTGCGTTGTAGCGGAACAACCACGACGAAGCGGCGGCGTCAGCGTTCTCGAGGCGATGCGAGCGGCCATTCGCCACCAGCGAGAGAACCTTCGCGTTGGCCGGGAGCCTCATCAGCAGCACGTTCGCACTGCGTGGCGAGGCAAGGTGTAAACGAAGCACGCGCTCGTTGCCTTCCGCCGAGTCGCTGATCACCGTTGCGGTCGGGGCCTCCAGCGGCAGCAATTCCGCTTCGGCCGTCAACACGTTACGTTCGCTCCCCATCTGGAACGCTGCCGCCTCTCCGCGCTGGCGATTGTTCCCGAGGAACTGCGCGGTCCAGCCATCGACTGCGTCGTCAGAGCTGATCCATGCCGCCTTTCGCTCATCGGCATTCACGCTGTAGATGAGCGAATTGCGGTGCGGATGCGCCGCGCTGAACTGCGATAGCTGGCGACCCACGAGCACCAGCGCGATCGAAACAATCAGCAACGACGCTACCGTCACACGCGGCGCCTTGCCGACGTGCGCGAACAACGGAGCGGCGGCTGCGAGCAAGCAGCCGAGTAGCAGCGCGAGGACCGCCACGGCAATGCTGTTCAACCCGAGCAGCACGAAGAGGAGATAGCTAAGCGGAGCGAAGAGAAAGACGGCGGGCAGCGTTCCCAGACCGGCGCAGACTGCGGAGCCGTTCGGTTTCCGCGCCACGATCGCGGCGAGCAAGCCCAGCGCCGCAAAGAGGAGCGGCCACTGGAACAGGTAACTGGCCGCCGGCGTGCGGATCGTCACGATGGCCGTGACGATCGCGAAGCCGAGCAGCTGTCCGGCGGCGACGTTGAATCGGCCAAGCTTCGAGACCAGGCGCGCCTGCAGCACCACGCTGAAAGCCACCGCCATTGCGAGACAACCGAGCACCAGCAGCGTATTGCTCCAGGTATCGCCGAA
>JACDCC010000385.1 GCA_013694595.1 Chthoniobacterales bacterium | reverse complement strand
GGATTCAGCGAGATCTGCGATGCGATCCGCACCAACATCTGGTACGAATTCAAGCGCCAGAAGATCAACATCCCCTTCCCGATCCGCACCCTGCAGATCGACCAAAAGAACGAGCAAGCGCTCGTTAAGGAGGTGAATACGGCCCGCGCCGTCCTGCGACGAGAGCCGCTTTTCCAGTGTTTACGCGAGGAGCAGATCGACGCGCTGGTGGAGAACTCCGAGATCAAATACTTCGGGCGCGGAGAGGCAGTGGTCGAGGAAGGTGCCGAAGGCGAATCGATGTTCATCCTTCTGGAGGGCAGCGCAGAGGTTTCGGTCGCGAAGGACGGGGCGCTGATTCGAGTGGGTGTGCTCCGGGCGGGCGACTGCTTTGGCGAAATGTCATTGCTAACGGGGGCGCCCCGGACAGCGACTGTCCGTGCCGAGAAGGACTGCGAGGTGCTCGAGGTGAGCAAACCCGTCGTCGGCGAGCTGCTGCGCACGGCGCCCGAGTGTCTGCATCAACTGAGCGAGCTGCTGGCGAAACGGCGGCTCGAAACCGAAGGGATCGTGCGCGAGTCGGCGAAGCCGGCAGAACACGGCGAAAAACAGCGAGAATACACCGCCACGTTTCTGAGGCGCCTGCGTTCTTTCTTCGAATTGTAAGACTCTCCGCCGAACGGGTTTCGATGGTTGTTGTGGAGGTCCGGAGCACCGGCAGATAGCCGTTGCCAGCAGGGTAAAAGCTCCTAAAGTCCTCCACTTCAATCGGACCCACCTATGATGTTAGCTCTCTCCATCCTCGACTTCGGCGTGACGCTTTCGATGTTGTGCGCCGCCGCGGGCCTCGTTTTCGCGTTTTTCCTCATCAAAGCCGTCATCAGCAAGTCGGCCGGCAACGAACGCATGCGTGAAATCGCGGGCGCAGTCGAAGAAGGGGCCAAGGCTTACCTGCGGCGCCAGGTTGTCACGATCAGCGCGATTGCCGCTGTCATTTTCGTGCTGCTGTGGATCTTCCGCGATGGTGCTAGCGCGATCGGGTTTCTGATCGGCGCGTTCTGCTCCCTCGCCGCTGGTTACATCGGAATGCGCATCGCCGTCCTGGCGAACGTCCGCACCGCGCAGGCGGCGAGCAGTTCCCGCACTGCCGCCCTTCGCGTGGCTTTCAACGGCGGAGCGGTCACCGGCCTGCTCGTGGTCGGTCTCGCGCTCCTCTCGGTCGGCCTCTTCTACACGATCGCCAAGGCTATGAGCCCGGGGAACGAGATCGCCAGCCTGGTAGGTGTGGCGCTCGGCTCCAGTCTCATCAGTGTGTTCGCACGTCTCGGCGGCGGCATTTACACGAAAGCTGCCGATGTCGGTGCTGATCTCGTAGGTAAAATCGAGAGCAACCTGGACGAGGACGATCCCCGCAACCCCGCCACGATCGCCGACAACGTGGGCGACAACGTCGGCGATTGCGCCGGCATGGCAGCGGACGTTTTCGAGACGTACGCCGTCAGCCTTATTGGCGCTATTCTGATCGGCGCGCTGACGATTCCCGGCAACGCAGCGGCCATCGTTTACCCGTTCGTTCTCGGCGGCATTTCGGTGCTCGGTGCGATCATCGGCATCATCTTCGTGAACGTGACCGGTGCGAAGCCCGGCACCGCCTTGATGGGTGCCGTGGGCGCCAGCGCACTGGTATCGGCTGTTCTGTTCTGGCCTGCGACGCACATGATGTTCCCGGACGGTCTCCGGATCGCAGGCGCGGCGCGTTCCGCGAACGACCTCTACCTCGCCGCGCTCGTCGGCCTGGCATTGACCGGCATCGTGGTGCTGATCACTAACTACTACACGTCAACTGCTTACCGCCCCGTGCGGAAGATTGCGAAAGCTTCAGAGACGGGACACGCGACGAACATCATCGCCGGTCTCGCGATCGGACAACACGCCACTGCGCTGCCGGTTGTGTTCATCGGGCTTTCGATCCTGCTCAGCTACCATTTCGCCGGTCTTTACGGCATCGCTATCGCGGTGATGAGCATGCTTTCGATGGCCGGCATCATCATCTCGCTTGATGCATTCGGCCCGGTGACTGACAACGCGGGCGGCATCGCCGTCATGAGCGGCCTGCCCGAGGAAGTCCGCGGCGTGACGGACGAGTTGGACGCCGTCGGCAACACGATGAAAGCCGTCACGAAAGGCTACGCCATCGCTTCGGCGGGATTGGCGGCGCTGGTGCTCTTCGGTACGTATGTGGAGGAACTGCGCGCTCATTTCCTCGCCGAAGGCCGCGCGTTCAACTTCGATTTTTCGCTTAATGATCCCAAGGTGATCATCGGTCTGTTCATCGGCGGTTTGCTCCCATACATCTTCACCGCCTTCAGCATGGACGCCGTCGGCAAAGCGGCGGGCGCAGTCGTGCGCGAAGTGCGCCGGCAGTTGACCGCAAAGCCGGGCATTCTGCGCGGGG
>JACDCC010000283.1 GCA_013694595.1 Chthoniobacterales bacterium | reverse complement strand
GTGAAACGCCGTTTGCGACAGCTCGAGAAAGCGGACGACAACGGCCATACTGCGTATGTCAGTGAACTTTCCGAGCACGTGCTCCATGATTTTCCTGATGCGGTGCCTGCTCTGATTCATTTGGCGGGGGCGCTTCGCGACCTCGCTCGCTACAGCGAGGCTCTGACTGCGCTTCGGCGGCTTCGCCGCTTCCTTCGGCCCGAAAAACAATACTTGGTCGACAGTCAGCTGGGTCATCTTTACCAGCAGAAGGGAGATTTTCGTCGAGCGGAGTTTTGGTTTCGCAAGGCTGCGTCGGCTCGGCCTTCCGCGGCCACTTACCATATCTTTCTCGGAGCGATCCTCGGTTTGTCAGGTCGGCTTGCTGAGGCTGAGGCCGAGCACCGAAAGGCGACGCGCTGCCGGACCGGCTGCATTGACGAAGCGTTTCTCAACCTCGGTTTTATACTCCGGGCGCAGCGTCGCTATCGCGAAGCCCGTTCCTGCTTCGAGAGAGCCTTGAGGATCTCGCCGAGATACAAAGAGGCGAGGGAAGCGCTCCAGGATGTAAAGTTGGTCTTGCGCATGAAAGCACGAAGGTCTAACCAATCGATGAAGCTGACGGCGGGAAGCTCTGCGATTAACTTCTGAGATGGCTACAACGTTTTGCCTGCGGGCGTCGCGCTCTCCCTCCCGCCGCAGCTTATCTCCGTCTCGTTAGGCCTCATCCACGCTTATGGAGCTTCAAACGTTCGTAGAGAATACGCTGATTGCGATCGCGCGGGGCGTAGAAGCGGCGCACAAAGCTGCGCCGGGCGTAGCACCGCTACTCGAACCACCGGGCGAGGGCGATGATGTAGCCGGGCTGATCTTCACCCGCGACGGCGGCAACTTACAGCCCGTGTTCATGGTAGACTTCGACGTCGCGGTTTCCGCAGACAAAAAGACCGGCTCGGAAGTCGGTGGAGGCATCCGCGTGCTCGAGTTTATCTCAGGCACTGCGAAGCGCTCGTCAGACACGCACGACTCGACTGTCAGTCGCATCAAGTTCAAGATACCCCTGCGTCTCACGAACAATGAGGCCTAACCAATCGATGAAGCTGACGGCGGGAAGCCTTGCGATTAACTTCTGAGATGGCTACAACGCTTTCCCTGCGGGCGACGCGCCCTCCCTCCCGCCGCAGCTTATCTCCGTCTCGTTAGGCCGTATCGCATGCGTCACCTGCTATTCATCGCCTTCGTGCTCGCTGAAACGGGCTGTGCAGCCGCTGTGCCGACGAATGCACACGTACCGTTCTCCGTGCAGGGCAGGGTTGTCACCGCCGACGGTACCCCAGTTCCGCACGCTCACGTGCACCTATCCGAAGAACGTTCACGGTTGTTCCCGCCTCTGATCGCGGAGTCGCCACTGATCGGGCGCGCAGTCACTCACTCCGACGGTAGCTTCAGCATCACAGTCATGAGACCTCTGGAGGTTTCTCGGTTGAGCCTTTTCGTGCTTGGACGCACATACCTGCTCGCTGGCACTGATCTCCACACCAAGCGCACAGAGAGAAGCGATTCAGTTTATACGCGCCACGTCCGAGTGCCTGGTCCCAACATTCTGCGAGTGCATCGCGGCTTCATTCCCGGCTCAGGCGCCGCCAGCGATACTGTGATCGTTCAGACTCTTCCTACATTTTGATGTCGCCATCCACGTATCACACCAACGGCCTAACCAGGCGATGCAGCGAACCGCTGGCCGCTCCGCGTTCCCGCTTTCCATGACTTCCACACTCCACCTGCAGCGACGCGCGCTCTCGCCAGCGGTCGCTGATCTTGGGTCTCGTTAGGCCTCTACATCGAACGCGCACCGTGAAATCCTTAATGCGAGTGTCGTTGTTCTGCGTGGCTGCAACATGGTTCGCGCCGACGGCGTTGGCCTGCACCTGCATGGGCGACTCCACACCGCAGAAGGAGCTACGACAGTGTGACGCGGTGTTCACCGGCCGCCCGATTCGGGAGCGCATTATCAAAATCGATTACAGCGGGAGCGGTCCTCGAATGGAACGCATGCGTGAGTTCACTTTTGAGGTGAGCAGCGTGTGGAAGGGCGGAGTGCCGCGACGGACGAAGGTCGTGACGCCCATCGACAGCGGAATGTGCGGCTACGCTTTCGATCTTCGAGTGCCCTATATTGTGTATGCGCGTATGACGGCAGGTCGGCTGCACACTACGATCTGCGATTGGACAAAGCGGCTGGACCGAGCACGCGCTGACGTTAAGGCGCTGGGTCCTGCTGCGGTGCCAGGTGATCGGCGACCAAAGGCCTAACCAATCGATGAAGCTGACGGCGGGAAGCTCTGCGATTAACTTCTGAGATGATTCAAACACTCTCGCTGCGGGCGATGCGCTCTCCCTCCCGCCGCAGCTTATCTCCGTCTCGTTAGGCTTGTGAAGCGTCACAGCGCATGCCGATTGCTCTCTCTTGCTGTGGCTGGATGCTGCCTCGGCGGCTGCGCTACGGCCGTTCGGCGCGGGGATGCACGAGTTACCGACGTGCGGAGCGAGAAGATCGCCCGGATGTTTTTCCCGGCTGACGATCGGGTTTACTATTCCGTCACGTTTCCGCGATTCACCGTCGATACACGTGGCAGTACGCGAATTCGCGTCCGTGGTTTACCGACCGACGCGACATTCTACTACTCGCTCGCATCGCAGGAGCCTACCAACGGAGGTGTTTACATCGACCGCCGGCGAGTCCCATGGCTCAAGGTGGTTCTTCGTTTTGTGGCCACAGACGAGCACGGGCGTGCACTCCACTCAGAGCGCCTCACGGTCAGAGACCTCAATTGGGCCTTCCACTTCACCCAACCGAGTCCTCGACGCGCAAGCAGCACAAAAATCAGCGCGCTGTCGAAGGCGCTACGTGGTCGCAGCGATTTCGACATTGTCGTTACGGTAGAGACTCCATCCGCGCGCCCTGGTGATTTTATGGCGCTTGAAGCGGTCGGTGAGGCGCCGCGCGCGATGTCCAACAAGCCTAACCAATCGATGAAGCTGACGGCGGGAAGCCTTGCGATTAACTTTTGAGATGGCTACAACACTTTCACTGCGGGCGACGCGCTCCCCCTCCCGCCGCAGCTTATCTCCGTCTCGTTAGATGGTGAAGCACGCGTCAGAGACTACGCACTCGAGGAAGCTCGGCATGATGCTCCTGCCTTGGTTGCCAGCCGGTGTTGTCATCGCGGCGGTGTGGTCCGTCGTGCGGCCAGCACCCAGCGTTCTCATCAGCACCACCAAGATGCTCGGTGATTCGCCGCCTGTGTACACGACCGCTTGGGAGCAAGCAGAGCAGGCGTATCCGCACATCCACATGTTCGCGGCTTACTTGGCTATTGCCACGGTCGCTTTTTGCGTCGGGTGTGCGTTGGTCGCAACAGACTTCGTTCGTCGTCGGAAAGCACATACACATGCCACGCCAACCATCTAACCAATCGATGCAGACAGGCTATGACTGGTGGTCAACGGTTGTAGGTAGTTAGGCTGCATTTTTGAGAAGCACTTCCTTAGGTCTATAGGGTTATTGGGAGCGGAGCACGGCGACGAGTCGCCGGTCAGGATGCGCATGAGGTGGCTTAAGGCGACTTCGTGCTTTTTGCCTGCGGCGCGTTTGCGCAGGTAAAAGGCCTTTAGTTCCGGGTCGTGCTGTGAGGCGCTGAAGGCGGCTTGGAAGAAGGCGGTGCGAAGGGGTTCCACGCCGCGCTTGCTCATTTTGACGTGGCCGGTCTACTGGCCGCTTTCCTGGAGGCGCGGGTCGTTGCCCATAAAGGCCTGGAAGCAAGCCTGCGACCAACTGCCGGGTCGTTGAACGTGCCATCACCTTCCGGTTGAGTGCTCGATGCCAAGTGCCTCCGTAACGGCGGCGGCGCCGGGATTTGGGCGCTCGTGATCTTTCGCGACCTCTACCTTCACTTCCGCTTCTTTCCGCGCCGGGATCAGCCCGAGCTCCGCGGCGTGATGCGCCATCGCCTGGCTGTCGGGCGCGAGGAGCATCGGCACGCCATGCGCCGCCGCGGTCTTGATGTGCTCGCGCACGTGGTCGTCGCGCTTCGTCGCGGTCGCGGGATCGACGTCGCGAATGTAGATGGCTTTGATGCGGTGCGGGTGGAGCGTGGCGGCCTCGGCGTAGAGACCGGCGTCATGTTGACCGGAGTCGCCGACGAGCAGAAATGGGAGTTCCGGGAAATGGGCCATGATCTGCAGGGTGCGGTCGAGCTTGCTGCGATGGTCGCGCGTTTTGGCGAGTTTCTTCGGGTGGATCTCATAGTCGCGCAGGAACATCGGACCCTTCGGGATTTCGTTCAGCTCCATGAAATGGCAGAGCAGATCGTACAGGTTCCACGGTGAGCTGGAGACGTAGAAGATCGGGTTCACGGCGCGCCCGACCGTGCCGCTCTGCAGGGAGGCGTAGAGCGCCGCGACGCCCTCCAGCGGTTTTCGGGTTTTGGCGTTGCCGATGAAGGTGAGCTTCGCGGCGGTCAGGATCCTGGTGACGTTGGTTTCGATCACGGTGTCATCGAGGTCGCTGATCACGCCAAACTCCGCCTCGCCGCCCGGCGCGACAATCTCGTGCGTCGCGGAGACGTCCTCGCCTTGGAGACTGCAACGCGCGGCAGCGGTGAGCCATGCCTCGCCGCTTCCGTCGGCGCGTGGCAACTCGACGTGGTAGTAGCCATTGGCGTCCGTCTCGGCCGTGCGCTCGTGGCCAGCGAAGGCGACGGTGACCGGCACATGCGGCACTTCGTCGGTTCCGAAGCGGTGGTAGGCGTCCACCAGATTCCGCCAGAGATTGTCGCGCTCGCGCAGCACTCCCGGGGCGCGGCTGGCTAAGACGCGCCCGGAAACAAAGACCGCGGTCCGCGTCGCGTAGCCGCGGTAAGCCTCAATCCGCATCCCGACCTCTATCGCAGCCGCGCTGCGTTCGTCTCTTCGCGCAGGGGCTTGAACTCGTTGCCGTCGCGCCAAGTCGGCCAGACCTCGGAGTTCGCCAGCTCGCGACCGAGCGCGAACGCGACGCTCGCCTCCTGGACGGTGCCGGCGAAGGTCCAGCGTGGATTGAATTCATCGCACGGTTGGTGGTAGCAGTCCTTGTTGTAGGCGGCGACGATTCGATTCCCGGCCGCGGTGCCGCCGTCGACGAGGTCGCGCCCGGCGCGGAACGCGAGCGCCGGCACGCCGCGGCGCGCGAAGGGAAAGTGATCGGACCGGAAATACCAGCCAGCCTCAGGGTTCGGCTCCGGCGTGACACGGAGACCCTGCGCTTTGGCGATGCGGGCGAAATCCTCCTCCAGCGTGGTGCGTCCGCCGCCGATCAGCTCGACGTCACGCGCGGCGGGGAGGACGACGTGAGGGTCGAGATTGATCACGGCCGCGGTGGTGGCCATCGGGTAGAGCGGGTGGGCGGCGTAATAATCGGCACCGAGCAGCCCTTTCTCCTCAGCAGTCCACGCCGCGAATACGACGGTGCGCGCGGGCGGCTCGCCGGCTTGGAAGGCGCGGGCGATCTCGAGCAGCTCCGCCGTGCCGGTGGCGTTATCGACCGCGCCATTGCGGATGGCGTCGCCGGCTTTGTCCGGTGCGGTGTGGCCGTTCGCGTCCCAATGCGCTCCATAAAGAATGAACTCGTTAGGCCGGGAGGCGCCGGTGCGCTTGGCCAGGACGTTGCGGCTCACGAGTGGCGTCGCTTCCAGGTCGCCCGAGGCGGAGAGCGTGGCGCCCTCGAGCGGAAAGGCGCGGAAACCGGGATCGCGCGCGCGCGTCTTCAGGGCGGGCAGCGTGAGCTTCGATTTCTTCAAAAGATCGAGCGCGACCTCGCTGGCGAGCCAGCCGCTGAATTTGAGAGCGGAGGGGTTCAGCGGCGCCAGAGTGAAGGCCGGCAGAGCGTCGCCGCTGGCGAGCTGCGAGAACGGGTAGCTGGCCGCCGCTTCTTCGTGGATGACGAGCACACCCGCCGCGCCGGCTTTCGTCGCCGCCTCGAACTTCACTCCGACACGCCCGGAGTAACTCATCCGCCGCCCTTCGAAGCCGAGATCGCGGCCCGCTTCGAAGTCCGGATCATTTGCGAGGACGACAGCGATCTTCCCGGTCATGTCCACGCCTTCGTACGCATTCCAGCCGCGGGCGGGGTCGACGATGCCGTAGCCGGCGAAGACCAGCGGTGCGTCCGTCACCGTCGTCCGCTCCGGATTGCGCAGCCCGAGCGTGGCGTTGCGACCGAGCGCGAGCGGGATTGTTTTGCCATTCAGCTGGAGAGACATCGTGGCGCCCGGCTGTCGTGCGAGCCGGACGAGCGGAACATCCTGGAACCAGCTGCCATTTTCACCGGCGGGCTCAAGGCCGGCCTTTTCGAACACGCCAGCCAGGTACGCGACGGTCTTTTCATCGCCGAATTCACCTGGGCCACGTCCGAGGAACTCATCCGACGAGAGGTTTCTGACATCTTCCTTGATTCGCTCAGCGGAGATACCGGTGGCTGGTGGCTGCGGCGGCGCGGACGTTTGCGCGGATAGCGGCGAACTATAGAGCGCCAGAGTGATGGCCAGGAGATGAGGGTGTAAGTTCATGCAGGGTAACGGCTCGATTCCAAATTTGATTCGCGCGCGGGCACCTGTGCGACTGCGCTAAGTCGTGAGC
>JACDCC010000376.1 GCA_013694595.1 Chthoniobacterales bacterium | reverse complement strand
CGTTAGGCGGCGCGTCGCCTGCACGAGCGAACTGCGGTAGCGCAGCGCGTTGTGGATCGTTCTTTGGCGGTAAGAAGCAAGGCGCGCGGGCGTGAGGTCCTTCGCCGTCTGCGCGGCTCGGGATGACCGGCGTCGAAGCGGGACGAGACGCGGGTGGCGCAGGCTAGCTCACGCGGCCGGGCTCGAGAGGCTGCATGCTGCGGGGCGGACCGAAGATTTCGCGTAGGATGATCGCATCGCGGAGTCCTTGTTGCGTCGCCAGCCGCGCGGCCAGACTTATCGGAGCGAGAAGCGGCTCCGTTGCGTCGGCCAGAGTTCGATCTTCATAGCCTGCTTCCTGATCGATCGCGTACGCGTCGCGTTCCGACACGGCTCGTCGAACGGTGGGCATTCTCCGAGCGGGTTCTGTCAGGACCGTCGTCTCACGCGTGGGGAGCGGAGGCGGGGCGGCGGTGACCGTCGGCACTGCTGTCGGTGTCGACGGTACTCGCGGTGGCGCGGGGGCTGACTGCGGAGCTGAGGCAGGCGGGCGTGGGAAAAAGGGATGCGGTTTCGGAAACGGATCCACCGGCATCAATGGAGGCTTTCGCGGTGGTACCGGCGTTTTTGCCGGTGGCGTCTCGCGTGGCGGGGCTTCGGGCGGCACGCTGGTGGTGGGCACTCCGAGCGCCTCCATGAACTTCCGGATGCGTTCCTCCTCGCTGTCGACCGGCGCGCGGGGGATGGGAGCATTCGGCGCCGGGTCCTGAGCGCGCTTCTCAGCTTCCCGGTTCTTCTTGTTCTCTGCCATTTGCGAGAGCCATCGCAGCAAGCCGACGACCCCGAGCAGAACCAGAAAGAAGATGTTTTCCATTGCGTTACGTCACCACGCAGTTGTCATGTCGAGCGAAGCCGAGACATCCCGCTGCGGTGCCGAACGGTGACGCCGCGGGATTCCTCGGCTGCGCTCGGAATGACCAGCTGTTGCATGACGCGCCATGCAGCATTCGATGTTCAACGTTCGGCTCCGCTGCTAAACGGCGCCCTCGCCGCCCTTCTTCTCGCCCCCGGCGATCGAACTACGCATCGAGGTATCCGCCTCGACGTTTTTCATCCGCACGTAATCCATGATGCCGAGGTTCCCGGAGCGGAACGCATCCGCCATCGCCTGCGGCACGAGCGCTTCGGCTTCCACCACCTTGGCGCGCATCTCCTGCGTTTTCGCGCGCATCTCCTGTTCGACCGCCACCGCCGCCGCGCGCCGCACTTCTGCTTTCGCCTGCGCGACGCGCTTGTCGGCATCTGCCTGCTCGGTCTGGAGCTTCGCGCCGACGTTGTCGCCGATATCGACGTCCGCGATATCGATCGAGAGAATCTCGAACGCTGTTCCGCTATCGAGCCCCTTCGCGAGCACGGTTTTCGAAATGCGATCGGGGTTCTCGAGCACCTCCTTGTAAGAAGGCGCCGAGCCAATCGAGCTGACGATGCCTTCGCCGACGCGCGCGATGATCGTCTCCTCCGTCGCACCGCCAACGAAGCGATCGAGGTGCGAGCGGACGGTGACGCGCGCCTTCACTTTAACGCCGATGCCATCCTGCGCTACGCCGTCGATCGTCTGGCGGCCCATCGCGGCATTCGGGCAATCGATCACCTTTGGGTTAATGCTGGTGCGCACCGCTTCAAGCACCGTCTTGCCGGTGCCTTTGGTCGCCAGATCGATCGCGCAGGCGCGATTGAAATCGAGTGAAATGCCGGCCTTATCTGCTGCGATCAATGCCAGGATCACGTGGTTCACGTCGCCGCCGGCGAGGTAGTGCGCTTCCAGCGGATCAGTGGGGATTTCCAGCCCCGCTTTCACAGCGGTGATTCGATTATCGACGATCATCCCGACCGGCACCTTGCGGAGACTCATGCCGAACATCTTGAAGAGACCGACCGGTGCATTCGCGAGCCGCGCGCGCAGCCAGAGGTTGAAAAACCGGAAAACGACGAGGCAAAAGATGAAGGCGAGGAGCGCGACAATTCCGAGGCCGACCAGGTAGAGGGATTCCATGGGTGGAAACTACGGGAAACGTCGCGGCGCCGAAAGGTCTAATTGGCAGCGGACGCCGCTCGCAGCCGAACCCGGTTACCTCGAGGAACAGGGGAATCGACTTAGCTGCTGATAATGCGCGGCCTCGGCTCCGCCATTCGCTCGTGTGAGACCGGCGAAGATCGTGAAGCAGAGCAGAAGCGGCGCTACGAGTACTAACGTCGTCGCGGCGTTGATCGGCATCGCCGGTGCCCTGGCCGGATCGAAGAGGGCAAAATCAGGCACAACAAGCGTCGCGACGACAGACATTGTCCAAGCCGCGATAAATGAGAAGAGGAACGCAGCGACGAGGCCCCGCCAGATCAGCGGGAGAACGATAAAGCGGAAAGTGTCGCTCCGGGAAGCGCCGTCGATCCGGGCAGCCTCAAGCGCCGCCGGCGGAATGACACTGAAGTGCGCGTTGAGGAGCCAGATGCAAAACGGTAGCGCGATTGCGGCGAAGAGGATGATGAAGGCAATGAGCGGATTCACCAGGTCTAGTCTCACGGCTGCAATGTAGAGTGGAAGCATTAAGAATGGCGTACCGAACAGGGTTGCGACCGGCACGCCTGCAGAGGCCCACGCCTGTTCTGCTTGCGCGTGAGAACGGCGCCCCAAGGCCGACGCCACGGCTGCGGCCACGGCCACTGCCGCAGCGGCCAGCACCGCGGCGAAGCCGGCGGAAGTCGCCAGCCAGCCGGTGAACGACGGATTGCTGAAGACGGCGGCAAAACCTGCTGCCGGCGCGTCGGGCGCTTCGGCGGCGCCTGGTTCGGCGGGGAGGCGAAGCGCGACGGTGATCAGCTGGACTACCGGGTAAAGCAGCAGCAAGCCGAAGATCGTCAGAGCGAAGAACGTGGACGCCAGCCGGGCTTTTGGTTCAACGGACCGGGACATCGGAGATGATGCAGGCGACTGCCCATGATGCGCAACTGGCAATTCGGCGGGATCGAACCGCCGCGCTACAGGCTCCGCGTTTGCCGCAGCGGCGGTGCGGAGTGCTATGGAATGTTGTAAAGCTCCACCAGTCCGACGCCGGACGTGTCATCGACGTTCCGCAAGATGCGACAAGTTCTCTCGAGCGAAGCGGCGGCCACCCCGACGAGAACATGATCGCTAGTCATCGCCAGCGGATCGCCGGTCTGCAGCGTGACTACGGACTGCTGACCAGGCGCTGGCGCAATACGCTCCGCCCGACATCCCTCGCAAGGGCTTTATCACTCCACGGGAATACAACGACGCCATGATCGCGCGCGGACTACAAGACGCCCGCCGCGCGGAGGCGGCGTTTCTGCGCGCCCGCGAGCGTGCCGCGGTTGCGGTAGCGGCGCGGCCGGCTGACGCGAAGGCGCTGATGGTCCTGGCGAAGATCGACCCAAGCTGGGCCGCAAAAAAGAAGCGGTGCGCGGAGCGGAGCGTGCGGTTGAGCTGCTGCCGGTGGCGGTCGATGCGTTCGACGGTCCGTTCATGCTGGTGCGTCTCGCAGAAGTCTACGTTGGGAAAAAAGCCGAGCCATCGAGGTTCTCGAGCAAGCCGCGGCGCTTCCGGGCGGCCCGACCTATGACGCACTGCAGCTCGAGGAGGAGTACGATGTGCTGCGCAACGAACCGCGGTTCGAAGAACTGCTGCGGTTAGTCGCTCCCAAGGCCCGCTGACACGAACCGGCGCTCATCGCCGGCGTCCGCCCTCGCAGCGCGATTAAAGCTGCGCGAAGATCGTGTGCGCGAGTTTCGTAATTAAGGCTGCCACGATCACGAGGAAGAAGATGCGCACGAATCTGCTTCCTCTCGCGATCGCCAGACGCGTGCCAAGCATCGCGCCGATCACGTTGCAGGCAGCCATTGCTAACCCGGTCGCGTAAAGGATTTGATCAGTCGCGGCAAAGTAAATGACCGACGCGAGGTTTGTCGCCAGGTTGACGGTCTTGGCGGAGGCGGAGGCGGAAAGGAAATCGAATCCGAAGATCCCGACGAACGCAAAGATCAGGAAGCTGCCCATTCCGGGGCCAAAAAATCCGTCGTAAAACCCCAGGACGGAGCCGACGAGGATGCCGAGCCATCTCGCTTTATGAGACGCGTGCTTCGGCTGGTGGATCAGCCCGAGTTCCTTGACGAGGAAGACATAGATGGCGACGACGACGAGCAACACCAGCACGAGCGGCCGGAGCACGGCGGGGTTCAGGAGGTTTACTGCGCGCGAACCGAGGAAAGCGAAGCCAAACGCCGCCACCGTCGCTGGCAGGACGGTCGACCAATCAACCGCCACGTGGCGCGTGTAGCGATAGACCGCCATCGACGTGCCGAACATCGAGGCGAGCTTGTTTGTGCCGAGCAACGTTGGGAACGGCACACCCGGCATGAGGATCAGAATCGCCGGCAGCTGAATCAACCCGCCGCCACCGACGACGGCATCAATGAAGCCGGCCAGAAGCGAGAATGCGCAGAGCGGCAACAGGATGTCCATGTCCGCGGCAGCTTAGCCGGTGTTCCGCCGCGCGCGACGTGAGCATTCAGTGGAAGCATCAAGCCCGCTCGCTGCGGTCTGCCTTGTAACTAACAATTCGCGATCATGAGAGCAGTCATTAAGGATGCGGCGATAAGCGCCAGCGTCGATAGACCAACCCACGAAAGCTGAGTCGTGGAAGCAGGGTATACGATGTTGTTCATGGTTAACCTAATAAGCGCCTGATATGCCTGCCCAGGTGGTGGCGTGTACGGGATTTTTCCCGCAGCCACTACGCTACTTCCGAGAGCGACTCTTCCAGTGCGCTGCCTTCGACGGCGACTGCAACTTCATCGACCGCAGCGGGCAGCGTGATCCGGAACGTTGTTCCCACCCCGGGGGCGCTCTCGATTTCGATCTGGCCTTGTTGTCGCTGCACGATGCCGACGACCATCGCGAGTCCCAGGCCGGTGCCGTGATCGCCCTTTGTCGAGAAGAACGGATCGAGGCATCGCGCGCAAACTTCTGGCGTCATGCCCGCGCCGGTGTCTTCCACTTCGAGAAGGACGCCGCCTGAGCTTTCGAAGGTACGGAGTGTCAGGGTGCCGCCACCCGGCATGGCATCAACGGCGTTGAAGATGAGGTTGGTCATCATCTCGCGCAGTTCCGCGGGATTTCCGCGCATGATCGGCAGGTGCTGCAATTCCGTTTGCACGATGATTTCCGTGCCGCTGGCGCGTGCTGCATTTCTCCACTTTGGCTGCGTCATCAGAACGGCGAGATGCAACACTTCTTTCAAGTCGAGGACCTGGGACTCCGCGGTGGCGCGTGGCCGGTAGAAATCTCGCAGGCGGCTCACCACTTCCGCAGCATCGCGGCCCGCGGTGTTGATAATCCGAAGATATTCCAGCGCGGTGACGCGGTTCGCGAGGCAGCATCCCTCCTCCTCGAGCAGCATCTCGCTGTATCCGATCACGGCCATCAGCGCGTTGCTGAAATCGTGCACGACCCCGCCTGCCATTTCCGCGAATGCGCTCAAACGCTCTTGCCGCAACATCTGGCGTTGCGCCGCTTTGACGTCGGCCAGTGCGTGTTCCAACTGCCCAGTGCGCTCGCTGACACGCCGTTCCAGGAGCCGGTTCTGTTCTTCGATCTCCCCCTGCAGCATCTGCCGCTCGATGATGTTACGGATGCGCATGTTTGCCTCCGATGGGTCGAACGGCTTCGCGAGCAAGTCCGTGGCGCCGCTCGCCAGCGCGCGCCGCTTGTTAGCCGCGGTTGCATCACCAGTGATGACGATCACGGGAAGCCGTGCGGCGGCTCCACCGCTTTTGCGAAGAGATTCGAGCACGTCGAACCCGCTAATCTCCGGCATCGCGAGGTCGAGCAGGAGCAGGTCGGGCGCGAAGCTCTCGATCTTTTGCAGGATTTGGCGTGGATCGTTGACGCTCTCCACCGTACCGTAACCAAGCCGATTGAGAACGTTGCTGACGAGGCAGGT
>JACDCC010000375.1 GCA_013694595.1 Chthoniobacterales bacterium | reverse complement strand
GAATTTCGACTCACCGGCGACATCCACGCGTTGAAAAAAGCATTCGGCAAGGTCGATCCCGACTGGCTTGATCTGGCCCGGCACGACACGGCGATGCTAGAGCGCGATTACGCCGAAGCGGCACGGTTTCTTTCGGCTATCCCGCCGAAAATATTTACCGGACCTCCCGAACGGAGGCCGGCACATTCGAAAGCCTTTTACGAAGCGATCCTCGCCGTGGCCGCCAACGCAGGCTCGAAACAGCAGGCGCTGGAAGTCGCGCGAAACGATACCGAGGTGCGGCTCTCATCCGAGGCCGCGACCGTCGGGATAGACAAGCCTGACACCGATCTCGCCCTGCTTTACGCGTTTCTTGGACGCAAGGAGGAAGCTATTCGTCAGGCCGAACGCGCGATCGAGCTTGCAGGGGCGGGCTTGATCGAGAAGAACGAAGCCTCCGCCGCGCTCGCGATGGTCTACGCGCAGACCGCCGAATCAGAGAAGGCGATCGCGCTGATCGAACACCTGCTCACCGTCCCGGTCGAGTTACAGCGCGGCGCGGTTTACAACATGACGCTGACCGATCTGAAGTGGCGCTGGCAATGGGACCCGCTCCGCAGCCATCCGCGCTTCCAGAAGATTCTCACGAGCCCGGAGCCAAAGACTCGCTACTGATTCGAGCTGGGGTCAACGGCATGGGTCGGGTGGGACTCGAACCCACAACCAACGCCTTAAAAGGGCGCTGCTCTACCATTGAGCTACCAACCCGGAAAAGAGCTTCCGTTTTAGTCCAGTTCACACCGTCGCGCAAGCCGTCAGCACGTCACGCAGGGAGTTCGCCGGCCGCTCCAGGCGAAAGACGCGCAAGCCAGCCGCGGCCGCCGCTTCCCAGTCGCGCACTGGATCGTCGCCGACATGCAGGGCTTCGTGCGCTTCGATCCCTTCCAGTTCGACCGCCCGCCGATAAATGAACGGGTCCGGCTTATCCGCACCTATCTCACTCGAGATCACCACGACTCGAAAGAACTTCGAGATGCCGAGCTGCTCGAGGATCATCCGAAGACGCCCGTCGAAATTCGAGATCACGCCAAGGTGGTAGCGCGGCTGCAGCGCCTCGAGTGTCGCCACGACTTCCGGAAACAGCTCCCACACGCCCGGCTCTGCGAAGTGCGAATAGGCCGCTTCGAAAAACGCGTCGCGATCGAGTTCGTGCGTCGCGGGTGCGACCTGTTGAAACACGGAATCGACGAGCTCGCGCCACCAACCTTTGTCATCGTCCTCGCGAGGAGCATGCGTCGGTTCCCGCGCCGGCATTTGTTTCCAAGCCACGGCAAAGGCGCGGTCGACTGCTTGCGGATCAAGGTCGAGACCCACGTCCCGCCCCGCGATCGCGTAGTGGTGGCCGACTCCCTGCGGAAGATGGAAAAGCGTTCCGGCGGCGTCGAAGAAGATGGTCTTAACGCTCTGCATGTCGCTTCCAAAGGAATCGCCACGCGCGGACGATTCGGCCCTCGCGGAAGCTGACCCGGCTCCTGCGGTTCCTGTTTTCCCGGAGAAGACGATCAGTTAAGATTGCCTCCGATGGATGTGCTGGAGGAACTGCGTGATGCCGTAAAATGGACGCAATCCTTCGGCGAAGAAGTCGCGAACAGCGTCAGCCATGGCGTGGGCCTGGTGGGCGCGGCAATTGGGACGCCGGTTCTGCTGCTGGCGGCGGCTAATCGCGGCAGCATCCATTTCACCATCGGCGCCGCCGTGTTCGCGGCCACCATGCTGCTGCTCTACTTCGGCTCCACCGTTTACCACGCGTGCCCGCAGACGCCGCTCAAGCGCGCGTTCCAAGTGGTTGATCATTCGGCGATTTTCCTCCTCATCGCCGGCACGTACACGCCGTTCGCGCTGGGACCGCTCCGCGGCCCGTGGGGATGGAGTTCGCTCGTGATCGTCTGGCTGCTTGCGATCGGCGGAGTGATCCTGAAGATAAAGAAAGGCGTTCATCACCGGCCACGGCTCATGCTCGCGTTGTATCTCGCGATGGGTTGGCTCGTGCTCGTGGTCATCCGGCCTTTGGCGCAAGCGGTTCCGCCGGAGACAATCTGGTGGCTCGGCGGAGGTGGCTTGGCTTACACGGCAGGGATCATTTTTTTCGTGCGCGAGCACGTCCGCTACAACCACTTCGTCTGGCACGTTTTTGTGCTCGCAGGTACGCTTTGTCATTACGTCGCGGTGCTCACGTACGCCACGGCGACCAACGCCTGAAGCGCAGCTGGATGGCGTAGCAGACGTGACGGCCCGTGGACAACCCGGAGCGCCGCCCGTATTAGAGACTCAATGCTGCCGGTCGAACACAACGATCCCATCAACGAGAAGATTCTCGCGATTTCCGAGGACAAGATCGCGGGCTTTGTGCGTGAACCTTTTGCGGAGATCGCGCGACGCTCCGGCGTTGCGGTTGAAGTCGTCATGGAGCGGATCGCGGCGATGCTGCGCGCGGGCACCGTTCGCCGCGTCCGCCAGACGCTACTTGCGACCAATCTCGCTGACGGCGCACTCGTGGCTTGGAAAGTCGCGCCGGAGCGAATCGACGCGGCGTTCGACTACATGTCGCAAAACGACCCGTTCTCCGGCCACGTCGTCCTCCGTTCCACCGACAGCGTCACCGCCGGCTCTGAGTATAAATTGTGGACCACGCTCAAAGTGCCGCATGGTTTTTCGCTGCAGCGGCATGGCGAGATCCTCGCGGATCGCGTCGGCGCGGATCATTTCCGGCTGATGCCGGCGAAAGGAATTTTCACCTTGGGAGTCGGCCACGTGCGGAGGAAGACAATCGAACCGGGCAGCAAGGCTGACGAACCCGCAAAGATGCAGACCGTCCAAGCCGTGGAGTTGAACGACGAAGAATGGAACGTGTTGCTCGCGCTAAAACGGGAATTCACTCCCGAGGAAATCCAGCCAAATCCGTGGGCGCGGCGTGCGGCGGAAGCGGGCCTCTCGCTCGACGAGTTCTGTCGGGTCGCGGAGCAGTTGAACACGCGCAAAATCGTTGGCCGTTTCTCGACGTTCCTGGAGCACGTAAAGCCGTCCGCCGGCGGTATACGCGTGACGCGATTTAACGCCTTGTTCCATTGGGCGGTGCCGCCGGGACGCGAGCTGGAAGCCGGCGGCGAGGTCGGGCGCCATCATATTCTCACCCACTGCTACTGGCGCGAGGCGGGTCCGGAATTCAAGAACGTCAACATCATGGCCGTGGCGCATGGCACAGATAAACAGCTCCTGCTCGAGCATAAACACGCCATCGACGAGCATCTCGCGGCGTGCGGAATTTCCGTCGCGTATACGAACGTGTTCTGGGGCGGCCGCAGCGAGATCAAACCGTCCGAAATTTCGCCGCATCTTTATCGCGAGTGGCTCGCGCAGATGTCGGCGCAACCAGCGTGATGCCGTTGCATCGCTGAGTTCGATGAAAGGCTTGATCGAGAAGCTGCGGCGCGGTGACGACCTTGATCGCGACGATGTCGCCTACGGGCTCGCCTTGTTGCTCGCGGATCATACCGATCCGGAACAAAAGGCAGCGTTCCTCATCGCGCTCCACGACAAAGGCGAAACTGCGGAAGAAATCGCCGCGTTCGTTCGCCAGCTCACCGACCGGGCGGTGGATCCAATGATCGATCCGGCAACGGCTCCAGGTCCGTTGATTGATGTTTGCGGCACCGGCGGTGACGGTCTCGACCTCTTCAACGTCTCCACTACGGTCACCTTCATCCTTGCGGCAGGCGGTGCGGCGGTCGTGAAGCACGGGAACCGAAGTGTGACCTCCTGTTGCGGCAGCGCGGATGTGCTCGAAGCGCTAGGAGTACGGCTCGAGTGGAAACCGGAGGAGCTCCAGATGTGCGTGGAGCAGCTCGGCGTCGGCTTCATCTTTGCCCGGCATTATCACCCCGCTTTTCGGGCGCTGGCGGATTTGCGCGCGCACCTTGCACAGGCGCGGAGACGGACGGTTTTCAACCTGCTGGGGCCGCTCTTGAATCCGGCAAAGCCGCAGCGCCAGTTGATTGGCGTTTATGCGCCCAGGCTCACCACTCTCTTCGCGGAAGTCCTGCGCCGGCTGGGACGGGAACGCGCCTGGATCGTGCACGGGTTCGCCGACGATGGCGCCGGGATGGACGACATCTCCATCAGCGGCGCAACCACTCTGGCAGAACTCGTAGACGGCACCGTCCACTCCGCCGTCATCGACACGCGCTGGCTCGGCATTCAAGGAGCGCCGGTCGCTGAATTGCGCGGCGGCGACGCGGTCGAAAACGCCCGAACACTCGAAGGCATCCTTCGTGGCGAAGTGCGCGGCGCGATGCGCGACATGGCGGTGGCGAATGCGGCCGGCGCCTTCGTCGTGGCGGGGCTCGTGCCCGACATGAGCGACGGGATCGAACTCGCAGCCGAGCAGATCGATAACGGGCGCGCGCTGGAAAAGCTCCGCGGGTTGCAAAAACTCTCTGCCTAACGAGCGCGAAGGAAACCGCGGTAAGCGTCGTCGAGCGTTTGCAGGAGCGCGATTGTGAATGCAGCGCGGTCCACCGGCTGGCCGGCCGCCATAGCGAGTGATCCGGCAGTCTTCTGTAGCTCTACCGGAAAGTCATTTGCGCTGTGATTCACGTTGATGCCAAGGCCCGCCACTGCGCAGTAACCGCCGCTCGTCTCAACCCGCATCTCCACGAGCACTCCCGCGACCTTCCGTCCGTCCACATAAACGTCGTTGGGCGGTTTGATTGCCGCAGACAGGCCAATTTTAGCTGTGATGGTTTCGCTGATTTCTCGCGCTAGAAGATCCGTCAGTCGGCTGGACTCAGCGACCGAAATTCCCGGTCGCAGGAGGATTGAGAGCCAGAGACCCTTCCCGCGCGTGGATTCCCAGCGCCGACCGTACTGTCCGCGGCCTGCGGTTTGACGTTCCGCAACGACGACGAGCCCTTCTGCGTGTTGCGGCGCGAGTTGTGCGACGAAGTCGTTCGTGGAGGTCGTTTCCTCCAGCACCAGCACCTCTTTGCCAATGAGCCGGCCAGCCAGGGCGGCGCAGATCGCCTCCGCGTCGAGCGAGTCAACCCGCGGCGACATGCGTCAATTCCAAGGACAAATCGACGGCCGGCGCGGAGTGCGTGAGGGCGCCCACCGAGATGTAGTCAACACCGGTCGCGGCGATTTGCCGGATGTTCTTTAGCGTCACGCCCCCGCTCGCTTCAAACTTGACGCCCTTTTTCTTGCCGAGCGCGACTGCCTCCCGCATCTCCGCCGGCGCCATGTTGTCGAGCAGGATGACATCGATCCCTTCCATTTCGAGAAACGCGCGCACCTGCTCGAGGCGGTCCGCCTCGACTTCGACCCGCACCTCGGGCCGTTCCTGGCGCACGCGCTGAATGGCCGCTGCGACAGCGGTAAAGCCGGCGCCCGCCATCAGGTGATTATCCTTCACCAGCACCATGTCGTAGAGACCAAAACGGTGGTTCGCCCCGCCGCCCGCCACAACCGCCGCTCTCTCGAGCGCGCGCAGCCCGGGGGTCGTCTTCCTCGTATCGAGAATCTTCGCGTGCGACTTTCCTACGCCTTCCACAAACTGCCGCGTCACCGTCGCGATCCCGCTGAGCCGTTGCAGGAAATTCAGCGCCACGCGTTCCGCGGTCAGGATGGATCGTGCGGCGCCGCGGATTTCTAAGATCGTCTCGCCTCCCATCAAGCTCGAACCGTCCGGCTGCGCGACCTCGAGATGCAGCTTGGGATCGACACGGCGAAAAACCTCCGCGGCAGTATCGACCCCCGCGACGATTGCGCGTTCCCTCGCCACAATTCGGCCAAGCGCATGCGCGGCCGGGGAGACGAAATAATGGGAAGTCACATCCCCCGGCCCGACGTCTTCCTCTAACGCTGCGGCGATAGGATCCGCCAAGTGGTCGCTCATGTTTTCGGCTGCGAGGCGGCTCGGTAGACAGACCTGCCGCGCACGAAAGTTTCGGCGGTAGCGTGCGGCCCGCCACGGTAGACACAGAGTGCAAGCACGTCCTCCTTCGACAGACCGGTCAGATGCTCACGTGGATCCGAGTATGGCAGGAGAGCGTCGACGTTCACCAGCGTGAGGTCCGCTTCCTTTCCGACATCGAGCGTGCCGATCGCGGCGCGTTTCCCCAGCGCCTCCGCGCCGCCCGTGGTGGCAAGATAAAATGCTTCGGAAAGGCGAAGTGCAGGAACCGTCGGGTCATGAAACGTGCGCGCTGTTTGCACATCGACGGCAGCGCGCATCACCTGCCACATGTTCAGCTCGGGGCCAGCGGCGACGTCTGAACCCAGGCCGATGGCGATTCCCGCAGCTCGGCACCGGTCGAGTTTCATCAACCCGCTGCCGAGAAACAGGTTGGAGGTCGGGCAATGCGCGATCGCAGACTTCGACGCGGCGATCGCGTTGATCTCGCGGTCGCTCAGGTGGATGCAATGCCCGAGCACCGTCTTGGGAGTGAGCAATCCCGCCTTTTCGTACACGTCGGTATAATCGCGAGCCGGCATGTAGAGGTTGTGCACCTTTTCGATCTCCTCGCGGTTTTCTGCGAGGTGCGTCTGCAGGTAAGCGCCGCACTGCCCCGCTAATTCCGCCGCCGAGCGCATCAGCTTCTCCGAACAAGTGACGGCGAACCGCGGGCTGAAGGCGTACTCGAGCCGGCCTTCGTCCGCGCCGTGCCATCTCCGGCAGAGCCGTTCGCTTTCGAGGAGCGAAACCGACAGGATTTTCTTCGGCTGCAGCTGACCGTAGGACCCCAGGTCCATCATCATTTTGCCAAGAATGATCCGTAGCCCGCTGTCGCGAGCCGCCTCGAAGCCGACATTGCAGCTGTCCTCGTAAATGGCGGCGTAGACCATCGCTGTCGTCGTGCCGTGACGTGCCAGCTGCTGAAAAAATTGCGGCGCTTCGACGCGCGCCTTCGGCCCGGTGAACTCTCGCTCGACCGGGAAGATGTTCTCGCGCAGCCACGGCAGCAGACCGCTTTGCCCGCGCGCGACGACGGCGTATTGCGGCAGGTGCGTGTGGCAATCGATCAGCCCGGGGAAAATGGCGACGTTGCCATGCTCAAGCCAGCGGACGCCGGCCGCGCGCGGTGATCTGCGGACCTCCGCGAAGTTGCCCACCGCCACGATCCGGCCGTTCTCGACCACGATGGCGGCGTCCCGACGCCCGCGCAGCGCGCCGAACTCCGGCGTGTCGATGGCAAAACCGCGGATGCCGAAGAGGTGGCGTTCCATCCTACAAACTGCCGACAATACTCGCAGGAGTGCAAGAGGCTGATCGTGCGGAACTTACAGCTCCACGTGTACAAAAAAGATCCGGGCAGCGCACGCTAGGAGAAACAACAAGATACGAGAAACGTGCGGCCGCCCGAATCGCCTTAACCTGTAACCTTTGACAGCAGCTCTGCCCCGACGTTCGAAATTTTTTCTCGACGTACTGGAATTTGTTGTCGCGTCGACGCTGCCGCTCCCGGCCCGGATAAATTGGAAGACCGATAGCGCCAGCGGCGAGTCAAACGCCCGCTACAAGAGCAGCTCGGATTGCGTTGCAACGCCCGCCTTCGCTTGTTCCTCGCGCACCTCCTGCAGGAGGGACTTGAACTCGCACTTTTCCAGCACCTCCAGCAGCGCTGGGTAGTCGGGTTGAATCCGGAGATCGTCGAGCGGCACCGGCAATTCGGTGTCGCAATCGAGCGCCACCATCTTGCGATTCTGCAGGATCTGCTCGCGCGCAGCCATCAGCTTTTCGCGCGTGCGAAGGCTCTTCACTTTGTCGAGGTTGTTCAGCAGGGATTCGAGGCCGCCATGCTCGCGGAGGAGCGCGGCCGCGGCTTTGCGCCCGATGCCGGCGCCCGGGATGTTGTCGACGGAATCGCCCGCGATCGCGAGCACATCACCGATCAAAAGCGGCGGGACGTCCCACTTTGCGATCGTCTCCGCCTCGCCGAGCAACGCGTGCGTGTCTTTCGGCGAAGCGAGATCAGCTTTCGCTGTCGTATAGACTTTCACCTGCGGGTTGACCAACTGAAACAGGTCCTTGTCGTTCGTCGCGAGCACCACTTCATACCCGCGCTTCGCAGCCGCGATTGCATAGCAGCCCATCAGGTCATCGGCCTCCGTATTTGGAAGCGAGATATTCTTGAACCCCATCCGCGGCGTCAGATCGCGGATGAAATCGAGCTGCGGCACCATCGGCAACGGCATCTCCTTGCGTGTTTCCTTGTAGGCGGGCTGAAGCTCGACGCGCCGCTGCGGCAGCCCTTCATCCCAGAACACCGCGCCCATCTCCGGCTGCAGATCTTTCAGCATTCGACGCACGGTTTTGATGAAGCCGTAGATGGCGTTCGTCCGCTCGCCGCGGGAGTTCGAGAGGTTCGGGATCGCGAAGAATGAGCGATAAACGTAATAGTGACCGTCGATGAGGAGCAGCTTCATATAGAGACAGGATTTACTGGATTGTCAGGATTCACAGATGAACGTGCAACCCCTCCCGGCATCCACTCCATTCCCGTGAATCCTCTCGAATACAACCTCTCGGATCAGTGGTTCGTCCGCGTGCTGGGGAAAGAATACGGCCCGGTCGACGCGGAGACGTTGCAGGAATGGAAAGCCGAGGGACGCCTGATCCACGACAACGAAGTTCGCCGCGCCTCCGAATCGGAATGGACGAAAGCGGGCAACGTGGAGGAGTTGTTCGCCAGCCCGCCCGCGCTCCCGACGGAAGTGGAGACCTCCAGCCGTCGCCGCACGTTGTCGGAAATCATCTTCGACAGCTGCCGAATTTATCGGCGCGGGTTCGCCACCTTCTTCACCCTCGCGCTGCTCGTCGGCGTCCCCTCGTTCCTGATCAAAGTGAACATGGCTTTCGTGCAGATCCGGCCGGAGACAGGCTTCGGAGCGACGCCCCCCGCCGCGATTGCGGCTACGCTCTTACTGCTGCCGGTCGTGGTCGCGGCCTGGCTCGCGTTCATCGGCGGCTTGCAATTTGGCACCGCCGACATCGCGGCGGGGCGGGCACCGGAGCTGCGCAACGTGCTGCGGCGCGTCCGCGAGATCTGGGCGCGCGTCGCAAAAGTCGGTGCGGTCGTTTACGGCAGCTACATCTTCTGGACGGCGCTGCCGCTGTTCGCCCTTTTGACCATCGTCGGCGGCCAGCCGTCCGTCGCATCGATCTTCATCGCGCTGGCTGCGCTTGCGCTGCAGGTCTACATGGCCGGGCGTTTGTTCATCAATTTCCTGTTCTGGCAGCAGACCTGCACAATCGGCGAGCTCGACGGGCCCGACGCGCTCCGCGAGAGCAGAGACCTGGCGCGTTCTCAATCCACCGCGCCGCGTCTCCAACGTCCACTCTACCGCGGCGCGATCATTGCATCGCTTTGGCTGCTTGTATTACTCGCCTGCAGCGCAGCGGTGGAGCTTCCGTTTCTGATGCTGAGACTGCGAGGCGTCACCACGATCGAGGAAGTGCGGCCGCTGATGGAGCAGCTGGTCAATGCTCCCGCGCCAGACCTGATTACCATCACGACCTACGCGCTGAGCGGTTTGCTCCACGCGTTCCTGCGGCCGCTGCTCGGCATCGCGTTCGTGCTGCTGTA
>JACDCC010000365.1 GCA_013694595.1 Chthoniobacterales bacterium | reverse complement strand
CGTCCACGTTCGTCGAAAACCTGCGCTTGAATGAAGCGCAGCGCCGACTCACAAAGCGGCAAAAGACTGTGCAAAGTGTCGCGGCGTCAGTTGGTTTCGCGAATCCAGCTGCTTTCCAGCGGGCGTTTCAACGCAAGTTCGGTAGCCGCCCGAGCTGTTGCTTGCAGCGTGCGCGCGCTGGGCATGGCACCCGGGCTGCGACGACGCGCTTTAGGAGCGTCACATGACTCTGACCAAGCTCGGGCTCACGCTCGTGAACCTCTCGATTCTGAAGACCGGAAAGGCACGCCCCATTCGTCGCGTACGATGCCCACAACATCGTAGTTGTCGGGGTCACCGATAGTGACATCGTCGCCGCAGTCGCAGCCTTGCAGAAGAGAGCGGGGAAGCGGGGTCAGTCCTAAGGATTGACACATTTCCCAAGCCGACGGGAAGGGCGCGCGATGGCTCGACCGCTTCGCATCCAATACTCATGCGCGATCTATCACGTCAGCTGCGGGGATCGGCGGCAGGACATTTGTCGTCAGCCGGAGGATCGGCTTCTTTTCCTAGAAACGCTCGCCGGCGCCTGCATTTACAGGCTCTACGCTCTCGACGCGGGGCTTCGTGTTCGTTAGCCTGCGCTCCTATGAAGCTGCCACCGAACTTTGTTAGTTTGCACCCGTACTTCAAAGCGCACCCGGGTAAACTGGAGTCGATGAAAGCCGGGCTGCTGGCATTTTGCGACAAGACGGCGACAGAGGAGGGGAACCTCTTCTACGACTTCCCGATCAACGGGGACGAGATTTTTTGTCGGGAAGGGTATGAGGGCGCCGAGGCGTTGCTGAGGCATCTGCAGAATGTCGGTGCGCTGCTCGGCGAAGCGTTGAAGATCGCGGACTTGATCCGGCTGGAAGTGCACGGGCCAGCAGCGGAGCTGGAGAAGCTGAGAGGCCGCTGGCGCATCTCGACCCGCAGTCGTTCGTGCAGTACAAGGCGAATTAGGAATTAAGAGGGCGTCTAAAAAGTAACTACAGAAAGAGAAGCATCCGCAGATTACACAGATTTGCGGACGGAGCAGCTGGTTCAATCTGCGGCAATTTGCGAAATCTGCGGATCAAACAGACTTTTTAGACGCCCTCTAAGAAGGATGAAGATCTTGGCAACTGTGATCCTGGCGGCGCTAACGTGCTCGGCAGCGGCGGAGCGCGGCGTAGGTGGAGTTTGTGACTGTGCGGTGGGTGTTGATGTTTTTCATCGGTTGCTTTCGGTTGTCGCGAAATCCTTATGCAAAGCGCATGCCATCAAAATGTGCTTCAGATAACCAGCTGCATACCAGCTAGTTGTGAGTTCTTACTTGCCGCGAGTAACGACAGTTTCGTCTCGGCGACGGGATTGACCGTTCCGAAAATGGGATAGCTGATCGCGCAGGTGTTAAGCGGAGCATCCGGGCGGATTGCTACTGCAGTTTCGGCAGGCTTTGTTCGCGTGGAGCTGGGAACGCAGGGGCGCGGTGTCACGAGCACCGCGTTGCGGCGATTCGGATCACGTGGGACAACGGTATGTGGAAGCACGACGCGCATCCAAGCCGCTTTTGGCTATCGCGGAAACGATTGCCGTCGCCGCAGCATACATCGCGATCAGCGATCGCGGCGGTCGGCGCATTCAACCTGTCGTTCGTCTTTCCGGGAATCTGGACCCCGGCGCAACGAACCGTCGGGAGCGGATTCCTGATTGGTGCTTTCGTTCAGGTCACCCTCGTGCTGCTGGGCGCGTATCTGCTTGGCCTGGTGGACGTCCGCAGAGCGATAAGCGGGACGTTCTCGCCTTCGACGGACAAGGCGTGGACCATTCCTGTCATTGCGACGGCGATCCACATCGGCACCGGACTGCGGGCATCTCTTCCTCAGCCGGAGCGCGTCGGGTGCGACTCATCATTGATCCACCACGGAGACACCGACGTCAGCACCGAATTTTTCCGCGCGCAGCAATGGCGTTCCGAATACGGCTAGCGCGGTAGTCTTCCGTGCGATCATCGCCGGCTGCGCACCGCAGAGCAGCGCGCGAGTCGGCGTTGAGCCTTCGCCGCGAGCTACTGCACGTTGTAAGCTTCGACGAGCCCGACGCCCGTCGCGCCGCCGCGGCCACGCAGGATGGCCGTGTAGTTGCCGCTCGGCAGCGCGAGGACCATCGCCGATTCGCGATCATTGGTCGGGGCGATGCCAGTCGCCTGCAGCTCGGCTTCCTGTGTCTCGCGCCAATCGTTGTTTGCGCGGATGACAGATCCGTTCCCGTCCACCAGCAGCAGCTCCGGATCGGACAGAGGATTCGCCGTTCCCGACTGCGACAATGACGGGCCGATTCCACGCAGCACCACACGCGCACTGCCGGTGCCATTCGTTCCCTGCCCCGCGCCGACGATGAAGCCGCCGATCATGACGCCGTCATCGGTTCCGACGACGCCGCGACTGCTGACGTTCGCGAGCCGCGGCGGCGTGGTTTGCTCGAGGTCGTACATTTCGACCACAGCGATGCCGGTGCTTTCCGATTTGCCGCGCACAATCGCAGTGTAAGCACCCGGCTGGAGCGTTCGCACGATGGCCGATTCGCGCTCGTCCCGCGGAGGAATGCCGGTCTGCTCGATCTCGCTTTGTTGCGAGTCTTTCCAGTTGTCGTTCGAGGCGATGCTGCCGCTGGCGCCGCTGATCAGCTCCATCGTCGGATCATCGAGTCGGCCCGGAACGCCGGCTTCGACAAGGGACGGCCCGAGGGCGCGCAGGATCATCTTTTTCGGACTCGTGCCCGTCACGATGAATCC
>JACDCC010000362.1 GCA_013694595.1 Chthoniobacterales bacterium | reverse complement strand
TCACTGACCGGAAACTGGGATGAGCTCGACTTCCTCCGTCGGATACGACACGCGGAGGGAGGCGCCGGTGTTGGCGTCCTTCCACTGGAGTGTTTCGCGCGACCGGGAGCGAACGCGACGCACCGGCCGCGCGGCCTCTTCGGGGAACATGAGACCTTCGTCACGCGTGCCGTAGAGCACGCGCGTCATCGCGTCGGGCACCAGGCCTGGCGGCGGGGTGTTCGGCAAGACCGACGGTCCCGGCGAGGTTGCGGCGAGCCGTTGTGGTTGCGGCGAAGCTTTGTCGACGTCGACGCGCGCCAGCATCAGGAACGCGGCCGCAGCGGCGACGCCACCGCCGAGCGCCAGCCAATTGACCCGCCTGGGGAGCGCAGGCTGCCAGCCTGCTCCGTTCGGCAGCCTGCCGAAGGGACCGGTCGAGCGTGCGCGCAGGGCTCGAAGACGTTTGCGGCAGGCTGCGGCAAACTGCAGGCTGGCAGCCTGCGCTCCCCAGGCGGGAGCGGGAGCCTCCGCGAGAGCGCGCTCGATTCGCGACTTTAGCTCCGAGGAAGGAGCGACAGGCCGGAGCTGCTTCAGCTCTGCCTCGAGTTCTGAAAAATTATTCATGGATGATGAGGTTCTTTTTCAGGGCCGCGAGCGCGTAGCGGTAACGCGACGCGGCGGTGTTTTGGGAAATGTTCAGGACCGTCGCGATCTCCGCGAAAGTCAGGTCGTTCCAGATCTTCATCACCAGCACCTCCCGCTGTTCAGCTGGTAACCGATCGACCGCAGCCGCGAGCGCCAGTTGCGCTTCATCAGCTGTGTCGAAGTGCGGCGCGGTGACGTGCTCAGCGTCGGCGATGGCGTCTGCCTCACGCCGAGCGCGGCGGGCATCGCGGCGGAGAAGATCGAGAGAAATAGAACGGACGGTGGCGAACAGGAGAGCGCGGTTGTTGACCGGGTGCTGCTTGCGCCAGAAGCGGACGAACGCTTCCTGCACGATGTCCTCCGCGTCTGCGACAGAGCGGACGAACTGGCGCGCAAAGAGCACGAGCCCAGGTCCGGCCTCTGAAAAACAGACTTTCCAATCTTCATGCGTAGCGACATTCTCCATGACCTTTTCGGGGTCTTTCCCTAACAGACGCCGCCGGCTCCGGATTTTGTCTAACACGCTCACAATATTTTTCGCGGTGGCGTTTTCCTGCGCCGCGCTGTGACTTTAGTACACCACCGGGCCGGCAGAGTGGAGAAAGAACACGCCCGGCCCGCCCTTCGGCTAGGGCAGCTAGTCCGGCGCAAGGTCAGCTTGTCACCACGGTCCTTTCCGCTTTCATTCGCGCGTGTCAGGCGCACTTCGACCAGTTCTCTTTAGTGGCATCGTCATTCTCGGGACGTTGATCGCGACCGTGCCGGCGCAGCAGCCGGAACCAACGCCGCAGACTGCGGTTCCCGACGCGACCGATGCGAACGGGAACTCGATCATCGTGGAAGCGGCGAAGCCGGAGGACCCAATGCGCGACGTCACCGAGATCGACCGCGTGACCGTGACCGGCACCAACATCAGCGAGTCGCCGCCCTTCGTTCCAGAGTCGATCTTCAATCGCGAAGCGGTGGAACGTTCGGGCTCGCGCTCGCTGGGCGATTTCTTTCAATCGATGCCGCAGAACTCCGGGCCGACGTTTACCGAGAACCAAAGCGACTCGCTCTCGCCGGGTGCTGCTGCGGTCGCGCTGCGGGGGCTCGGACCCGACGCGACGCTCGTGCTGGTGAACGGCCGCCGCGTCGCGCCGTACCCGTTCGCGCAGGGCGGCATCACCGCTTTCGTCGACCTGAACTCGCTCCCGCTCGGCGCGGTCCAGCAGATCGATATTCTGCGCGATGGCGCGTCGGCAATTTACGGGACCGACGCAATTGCCGGCGTGGTGAACGTGCGGTTCCTGCAGAAGTATGACGGAACGCTCGTCAGCTTCGGCTACGGCAACACGACCGACACCGACACGAGCGAGTATCGCGGCGCCTTCATCAGCGGCTACACCAATGAGAAGCGCGGGCTGGAACTCGTGGTGGTGGGCGACTACTTCGGCCGCGAAGCACTCTTCTCTACGGACCGCTATTTTTCCGCCTCGATCGACCAACGCCGGCTCGGCGGCAGCAGTTTCCTCAGCTCGGTGGCAAACCCCGGCACGGTTTTCCATCCGGTGACTGGAGATCCGTTGCGCGTGCCGGCGAACAGCGACGGAACGCCGGAGGTCTCCGAGTTCCGGCCGGGTCGCAACCGCTTCGATCGCGCACCATTCCAGCCGCTCGTGCCAGAGACACAGCGCTACGGCGTTTACACGCGCGCGAAAGTACAGCTGGCCCCCGCTGTGAGTTTGTTCGCGGAGTTCGGCTATCGCAACACCTTCACCGAGCAGCAACTCGCCCCCGCCCCGATCGAAGGTGACGTCGAGAACATCGCTGTCCCGGCTGCGAACCCGTTCAACCCGTTCGGCGCCGATGTGCTTTTCCGCTATCGCGTGACGGAAGCCGGACCGCGCATCGACGAAGTGGAGTCGGATTCATACCGCGCCGTCGCCGGCCTGAACCTGAAGCTCTCGCCGCGGTGGAATCTTGAGAGCGCGCTGCTCTACAGCGAAACGCAGACAGAAGACAAAACGTTCAACAACCTATCGCGCCCAGCGGTGATTGCCGCCTTGGCTGATCCCGCTGCGGCGACTGCGTTTAACGTCTTCGGCGCCGGCAACAACGTGAACAATCCGGCAACGATCCGGTCGTTGCTTGTCACGACGACGCGCGAAGGCGAGTCGCGCTTGTTCGGCTTCGATGCGAAAGCCGACGGCCCATTGTTCAAACTCCCGGCAGGCGAGCTTCTCACCGCCATTGGAGCCGAATATCGATACGAAGAGCTGTCCGATCGCTTCGATCCCTTCGCC
>JACDCC010000354.1 GCA_013694595.1 Chthoniobacterales bacterium | reverse complement strand
GAGCGCAGATCGCGTGCGTCATCTTTCGCAATACGCTGCCGCCGTTTCGCCCGCCGCTGTCTGACGGCGATCAGGTGCAAGTGTACGGCAACGTTTCGGTCTTCGAAGCACGTGGCCAATACCAGCTGAGTGTGCAGCTGCTGCAGCCGCGCGGCGCAGGATTGTTGCAGGCGAAATTCGAAGCGCTCAAGCGAAAGCTCGAAGCGGAGGGACTCTTCGACTCCGCGCGCAAACGGCCTCTGCCCCGCTTTCCGAAACGCGTCGGCATCGTTACCTCCGCGAGCGGGGCGGCGATCCGTGATATGCTCAACGTGCTGGGACGCCGCGCGCCGGCGCTCGAAATCCTGATCAGCCCGGTGCGGGTGCAGGGCGCTGGGGCCGCGGTCGAGATTGCGGTTGCGCTGCGCGAACTCGCCGCGCCTAACGACAGCTGGCCTCCGCTCGATCTGATCGTCCTCACGCGCGGTGGTGGCAGCATCGAAGATCTCTGGGAGTTTAACGAGGAGATCGTCGCCCGCGCCATCTTCGACGCCGCGATCCCGGTCGTGAGTGCCGTCGGCCACGAAATCGATTTCACGATTGCCGATTTCGTCGCCGACCTGCGCGCACCTACCCCGAGCGCGGCGGCGGAGCTGATCGTGCCCGCTGCCACCGACCTGCTGCGACGCGTGGGTGAACTCTCCGTTTGCCTGCAACGAAACGTGCGGAACTTCATGGCGCAAACGCAGACGCGTCTGAAGTTCCTCTCGGAAAAAACGCTTGCTCGTGAGCTGCTCCAGCGGATGCGCGAAGCGCAACAGCAGATCGATCTCGCGCGCGAATCGCTCGCGCGGCGCGTGGGGCAGGTCTTCGGAGACTTGCGAAGGTCCGTGGAGACTCAAGGTGCGCGGCTGCAATCGCACAGGCCAGTGCGGGAAATCAACCTTCGACGCGAAGCGGTCACTCAACTCGAACGGCGACTCGTCGCCCGTCCACGCCACTGCCTGGACGCTGCACACGAGCGTTTCCGCAGAGCGCAGGGTCTCCTGCGGGTGCTCGGACCGCATGCGACTCTGGCTCGCGGCTACAGCATCACTCTCGACGAGGATGGTGCTGTGGTGCGCAGTGTCGCGGCGGCGCGTGCTGGGATGAGGCTCCGCACCCGGCTGATGGATGGCGAGATCAGCTCGGATGTTAGAGCTGTCAGCGAGAGCACCGAGAGTAACTCGGACGCCGGCGCTTCGCTGTGAATGCAGAACGAGGGGCGGGCCCGCCGGCGGGCGAGCGAACCGTGGGCAGCTAAGGCTGCGTGTTAGAACCAGTCGGATTCGTGAGATTCCTACCGTTATCGCCGGTCGGCAGCTGCGTGCCTTCTTCGTGACCGCTTAAACGTCCGACGGTCGACAATAGCTTGTCTTCACCGGTAGTACCCGCGCCGAAGCCTGCAGCCGTAGCCTGGTTCTTCCGGTAAGTTCCCGCGTCCCCACCCTTGCGCATCACGACGAATCCTTTATCGCCGTACGGCGCGGCCGTTGGAGAGAGAGCGGTGTTGTACGTGTAGTTCGAGGTGACCGCGAAGATCGTGTTCGACGGATCAATATCGGTGACTCGATACACCTTCAGCGCGCTGGTGCCGCTGAGTGTAAGACTCGGCGGAGTGGCAGCGGCATTGTAAGTGACCGTACAATTGGCGCCTGGCGCATTCAAAATTTTCTGAAGGTCGCCGGCTTTGAGGTAATCGTTGGCGACGAGCTTCTCACAATAGTCTTCGAGCGACGTCACCGACGTATCATTGCCTGGCCACGCGTAGTTCGGGTCCGAGTTTGCAGCTCCGTCAGTGGCCATCTGGAAACCGGCTAAGTACATCTGCCGCGCGTTGTTCATTGTGCCGGTCATTTGACCTTTGTTCAGCGCGTTCGTAAGCGCTGGGACAGCGAGGGCAGCGAGAATCGCAATAATCGAGATAACGACGAGCAGTTCGATGAGGGTGAAGGCGGCGGAGGTCTTTTTTGTCATGGGGTGGGCTGAAAATGCGGGTCGGCGCGCCGGTGGTCAAGCGCCGAAACTCGACGACGGTCGCGCCCACACACCGACTCACCCATTCACGTCATCCCGAACCGCGCAGATGGTGAGGGACCTCGCGATCGGAGCCAGGGCTTCCGTTGCGGCTCTCAGGGCTATGACGCCCTATGTGCTGGGTGCTTAGCTTAGAGCGTGTCATGCACTTCTGCGCCCGCCCGAGGGTTTCACCGCTGCAGGCCGTGGTCTGCTGACCCGGCGAGGCATTGATGTGCCTCCGCTCCACGTGCTCGAAGTGGCCATGCCAATCCCCCGCCGCGTGGGGACACGCCGGCCTACACCTAAGACCACGCGACGCGGAGTGCATGAGCAACCTATTGAGGCTTCACATCTAGCTCGACGCCGGATCGGTTGGAGGTGAGTGCGGCTGCGTGAGGTCCCTCGCCGTCTGCGCGGCTCGGGACGACGGCGGGGGAACGCTCGAGTTTGAAGGCTAGCGTGGCGAGCGGCGGGAGCTCGATCATCAAAGAATGCGTGCGTGCCTGCCACGCGAAGTCGTCCGCGTTGAGGCCACCCATATTGCCGATGTTGCTGCCGCCATAGGTTCCCGCGTCGGTGTTGATGATCTCGCGGTAGAATCCTGCCTCCGGAACGCCAAGCCGATAGCCGCGCAGCACCTGCGGCGTGGCGTTGACGACAAACACCACAATGTCGCCGCCTGCGGACCGGCGGAGAAACGCGACCACGCTATTATCGGCGTCGTGGAAATCGATCCACTCGAAGCCTTCGTGCGTGTCGTCCTGATCCCACAACGCAGGCTCGGTTTTGTAAACATAGTTCAGGTGCTGCACGAGACGGCGCAGGCCGTCGTGACGCGGCTCGTTCAGGAGATGCCAGTCAAGCCCGCGATCGTGATTCCACTCGCGGACTTGTCCGAACTCCTGCCCCATGAAGAGCAGCTTCTTGCCGGGGTGTGCGTACATCCAGGCGTAGAAGAGCCGCAGGTTCGCGAATTTTTGCCACTCGTCACCCGGCATCTTGCCCATGAGCGAGCCTTTGCCGTGCACCACTTCATCGTGGCTCAGCACCAGCACGAAATGTTCGCTGAAGGCGTACATGATCGAAAACGTGATGCTGTTGTGATGGTAGCGCCGGAAGATCGGATCGAGCGCCATGTAATGCAGGAAGTCGTGCATCCAGCCCATGTTCCACTTCATGCCGAAACCGAGCCCGCCGAGATAGGTAGGGCGCGACACTCCGGGCCACGCCGTCGACTCCTCTGCGATCGTGACAATCCCTGGAAAACGCTCGTAGCAGATCTCGTTCGTCCGCTTCAGGAAATAGACCGCCTCCAGGTTTTCGCGTCCGCCGTAGACGTTCGGCACCCACTCGCCGGCGGTGCGGGAGTAATCAAGGTACAGCATCGAGGCGACGGCATCCACGCGCAGACCATCAATGTGATACTTATCGAGCCAGAAAAGCGCATTGCCCGTGAGGAAATTGCGCACTTCGTTGCGGCCGAAATTGAAGATGAGCGTGCCCCAATCCTGGTGCTCGCCTTGTCGTGGATCGGCATGTTCATAGAGATCCGTGCCGTCGAATTCCGCCAGCCCGTGCGCGTCCTTCGGGAAATGCGCCGGCACCCAATCCATAATCACGCCGATGCCCGCCTGATGACAGCGGTCGACGAAGTGCCGGAACTCATCCGGATTCCCGAAGCGGCTGGTCGGCGCGTAATAGTTCGTGACCTGATAGCCCCACGAACCCTCGAACGGATGCTCCGCCACCGGCATCAGCTCGAGGTGCGTGTAGCCCATCTCGACCACGTAAGGCAGGAGCGTGTCGGCTAACTCGAGATAGCTGAGAAACCGCTCGCCCGTATCACTCCGCCGCCAGGAGCCGAGATGCACCTCGTAGATGCTGACCGGCTGCTTGTTCCAGTTTTTGTTCCGGCGCGATTCCATCCACTCGGCGTCTGACCATTGATAGCGGCTGAGATTGAAAACGAGCGACGAGGTCTCTTTGCCGTGCTGTCCGAAAAAGCCGAACGGATCGCTCTTCAGCAACGCCGCACCGGTGAAGGTGCGGATCTCGAATTTGTAATGTGCGCCCTCTTTGACCTCGGGGAGGAAAAGTTCCCAGACGCCGCTGCCGAGCAGGCGTCGCATCGGGTTCACGCGCCCGTCCCAGCCGTTGAAATCACCGACGACGCTGACGCGCTGCGCATTCGGCGCCCACACGGCGAAGTAAACTCCTTCCACGCCGCCGATCGTCCGCAGATGCGCGCCGAATCGCTCATAAATCTCGTGGTGGTTCCCCTCGGAAAACAAGTGGAGATCGACTTCGCCCATGATGGTGCCGAAGTAATACGGGTCCCGCGCCACGTGTTCGGAGCCGTCCCAGCCGACGATCCGAACGCGGTAATCGAGGTCGCGCCGCATCCCGGGCAGCACGGCCTGGAAGAACCCGTCGTGGTGGAGACGATTGGCGGGTAATTCCTGCGCGCCATCGGGCTCGGTAATGATCCGCACTTCTTTCGCGTCCGGCCGGAAGACGCGGATGACCAGGTTATCTCCGACCCGGTGCGGACCCAGGATGCGAAACGGATCCGGGTGAGCCGCGGTCAAAAAAGTGCCGAGTTCGTCGATCGGAACGCCGAGAATTTCGAAGTTACTCATGTGCCTGACCGCCACCTTAGCCACAAGCGCGCGAATGGAAACAAGCTATGCGCGCTGCATGGTGCGGCCGCCATTCTGAACGGCGCAAACTGCTACCGTGCTTCTCGACGCGAGGAAGGAGACCACCGAAAACCGAACACGCCCGGCGCGTTTTCTCGTTTCTTTACCAGCCGCAACGTCGGATAGTCGCCGCGATGGATCAGCGCTTTACGGACGTGGTGGAAGATCTGCTTCGCACGTATCGCGAAAACGGAGGCATCAACTATCTGGAGACCGCGGCGAAGCTGCCCTCACGGCCGACGATCGACGCCGCGTGCGTCGATCTGCTGAGTCTGCTCTTTCCGGGATTTCACGGCGAGCCGCTCGTTCATGCGGACGATCTGCCGACGGTCACGATGAGCCGCATCAAAGCGTTGCACGCGCGCATGAAACCGGAAGTGTGCAAGAGCTTGAACGCACTCGGGGTTGAGACCGCGCTCGAAGCGCACGCCGACGAAATCCTCTCCTTTTTCTTTTCCCACCTGGCGCGACTGCGAGAGATGCTTTGGGCTGACCTCGATGCCGCTTACGAAGGCGATCCGTCAGTTCATAGCTTCGAGGAGATTATCCTCGCCTACCCTACCATCGAGGCGATCGCCATCCAGCGAATGGCGCATCTCCTGTATCAGAAACAGCTGCCGCTCATCCCGCGCATGATGACGGAATGGGCGCACAGCCGCACAGGCATCGACATCCATCCAGGCGCGCAGATCGGGTCGCACTTTTTCATTGATCATGGCACGGGCGTCGTGATCGGCGAGACGTGCGTGATCGGCTCCCACGTGAAGTTGTATCACGGCGTCACCCTCGGGGCGCGCAGCTTCGAGAAAGACGAGCACGGCCACATCCGCAAAGGCGGCAAACGGCACCCGAACGTGGAGGATCATGTGACGATCTACCCGAATTCCACCGTGCTCGGCGGCGAGACCGTAGTCGGCGCCCGCACGACGGTCGGCGGCAACGTGTTTCTGACCGAAAGCGTGCCGCCGGATTCGCTCGTGTATTACGAGGCGAAACAGATCGCGATCATCGCGAAGAAATCGCGCGCGCCGGGCAACGGGCACCTCTTCGCGCGATGATCTACCTGGATTACAACGCGACGACGCCGCTCTGCGAGCCGGCGCGCGCCGCGATGTTGCCATACCTCGAGCGACACTTCGGAAACCCATCGAGCATCCATGCGGCCGGTCGTGAAGCGCGCGCGGCGATCGACGACGCGCGCGATCGGATGGCGACTGTGCTCGGCGTGAAGCCGCACGAGCTGATCTTCACCGGCAGCGGGACGGAGGCGAACAACCTGGCGGTGCTGGGCCTGGCGCGTGCCCACGCCCATCGCGGGCGTCACTTGATCTGCGGGCGCACAGAGCACCACGCGGTGCTGCATGCGTTCGAACATCTGCAGCAGCGTGAGGATTTCGACGTCACGTTCCTGCCAGTCGACCGCGGAGGCCGGGTCGATCCGGAAAATCTCGCGCACGAGCTGCGTTCGGACACCACGCTTGTCTCCGTCATGACTGCGAACAACGAGACCGGTGTGCTGCAACCGATGCGGGAAATCGGGGAGCTCTGCCGCGCACGAGGTGTGTGGCTGCACAGCGATATGGTGCAGTCGTTCGGTAAGCTGCCGATCGACCTCGCGGACGATCCCGTCGCGGCGGCGAGCTTTGCGGCGCACAAGTTCTATGGCCCGAAAGGCGCCGGGCTGCTCTACCTGCGCTCCGGCTTGCCGATCGAGCCGATCCAATTCGGCGGCGCCCATGAGAATCAGCGCCGGCCTGGAACGGAAAACGTGCCAGCGATCGCGGGGATGGCAGCGGCGGCAGATTGGGCGCTGCAGGACGTCGCGGTGGAGCAAGCGCGCGAAGCGGCGTTACGCGATCGGCTGTGGGAACACATCAGGCGCAGTTTCCCCGACGCGGTTCCCAACGGCGCGGAGCCCCGCCTCGTAAACACGCTGAACGTCAGCTTTCCTGGTCTCGATTCGGAGACCATTCTGATGTCGTTGGATCTGGAGGGAGTCTGCGCCTCGAGTGGGTCCGCATGCATGGTCGGATCCGTGATGGCCTCGCATGTTCTGCTCGCGATGGGGGCGAACGCGGAGGCTGCGCGTTCGGCGGTTCGGTTCTCGTTAGGCAAGCAAACGAGCGGCGAGGAAATCGAGGCCGCCGGGCAGGCAATCGATCGGAGCCTGGAGCGGCTGGCGGCGAGCCGGCGCCAGACGGACGAGTTGCAATATGCGGTTTTCTGACCAGCTCAGCTTTCTCTTTTCTTTCACTCCGGCACCGACCTCACCGCCGCTGAAGCGAACGGTGCCAGCCACCGCTGGTGCGCAGACGCGGGACCGGGCTCTCGAAGCGCAGGCGCAAGAAATCTTGCGCGCGGCTGGTGCCTCCGCCCTGATCCCGGTGGTGCAGGTGGAATGGAACGCCCGCTTGCGGAGCGCGGCGGGACGCGCCCACTACCATCGCCAGCTCGTCTCGCTGAACCCACGGCTGCGCCAGTTCGGAGCGGCGGAGATTGACCGCACGTTGCGGCACGAATTAGCCCATCTGGTGGCGCACCTGCGCGCCGGCCGTCGCCGGATCTCACCTCACGGCCCCGAATGGCGGCTGGCCTGCCGCGATCTCGGCGTCGGGGACGAGCAACGTTGCCATTCGCTGCCGTTTCCCGTTCGGCGCCGGCCACCGCGCTTCCTCTACAAGTGCTGCGCGTGCGGCCGCGATTTCCCGCGGGTGCGGCGGCTGAGGCGTCGCACCGCGTGTCTCGCCTGCTGTCGGTCCCATAACCGCGGGAGATATGACGGACGGTTCATGCTGCGGCTTGTGGCTCCGCCTGATTCGGTTAAATTTTTTACGCAGATCGCCGTCTAACCTGGCGCGACGGCGGCAACGGCTAGTCCGCGGTCCAGCAGCTGCGCATCACCACCGCTTTTCTTTCCAACACCGCAACACCCATGCGTCCATCACGTCTCCTCATTCTCGTCGGCTCCGCCTTCGCTGTTGCGGCAGGCGCTTTTGGATACACGCTGACCGGGCAGACGTGGCCGCAAGGCTCCACCGTGACGATGCACCTGTCACTCGGCGGCGATCAAACATTGATCGACGGCTCAACCTCCTTCGGTGAATCGGCTGAAAATGGGCTGGCACAGTGGAATCAATACCTGAGCCGGTTGCAATATTCGGTGGTGCGAAACTCCAGCCTCACGCCCCAGAGCGGCGACCGCCGGAATTCAGTCTTCTTCTCCAGCACCGTGTATCGTGAGTCGTTTGACTCGACCACGCTGGCGGTGACGCTCCGTACTTCTGTGGGCTCCACGATTGTGGAGACGGACGTGATCTTTAACAGCGCAAAGTCATGGAACTCCTACCGTGGCCCCCTCCAACAGGCGGCGAGCGGCGGCACCTTGCATGAATTTCAACGGGTCGCGATTCACGAGTTCGGCCACGCCCTCGGACTCGATCACCCGGACCAGGCGAACGAGAACGTTGCCGCGATCATGAACTCACGCCAGAGCAACATCGACGCATTGCAAACCGACGACATCCGCGGTGGGCAATATCTCTATGGTGGGACAACCCCGACGGCGACGCCCACCCCGTCTCCGGCTGCCGCGGACAATCTGGTCAACCTGTCGACGCGCGCCCATATCGGAGCTGGTGAAAACGTCATGATCGGCGGGGTCATTGTGCAGGGGACTCAGCCGACGCAGATCGCGCTCCGGGCTCTCGGGCCTTCGCTTAGCTCGAAAGGAGTGTCCGGCGTGATCAGCGATCCGGTCCTGGAGCTCCGCAACGCATCCGGAACTCTCCTCCAACAGAACGACGACTGGCAGGAGAATGCCACTGCCGCCGCGACTTTGACTTCCTACGGCCTGGCGCCGTCCCACAGCTACGAGTCGGGAATGGTGGCCGACCTCGGGTCCGGCAACTACACCGCGATCGTGAGCGGCTTCGATAACGCCACCGGGGTGGGACTGGTCGAATTTTACGACTTACGCGCTACCGCCGCGCGGCTCGCGAACATCTCCACGCGCGGAGTCGTCGGCACCGACGATCGCGCGATGATCGCGGGATTCATCGTCGGCGGCGACAAGAACAAGCAGGTGGTGATCCGCGCTCTCGGCCCGTCTTTGGCGAATGCTGGAGTCGCGGGCGTGCTCGCGGATCCTGTGCTGGAGTTGCGCAACTCCTCCGGCATGCGGGTGGGCGTCGAGAACGATGATTGGCGCACAGGCGCTGACGCCGCAAGCATTGAGAGCCGTGGCCTGGCGCCGACGCACGAACATGAAGCGGCGCTGATGGCGACGCTGGACCCTGGCAGCTATACTGCGATCATGCGCGGGTACGGCGGCACCACTGGTGTCGGCCTGGTTGAGGTCTACGATCTATCGCCGCCACCGAATCAGTGAACGACAAAGAACTTCAGCTCTGGCTTGTGCGGCCGGTGCGGAGCACCTAATATTTCACCGTGTTTCGCGGTAAAACTCTCCTCACTCTCAGGACCGCGGTCGTGATTGCGGTCGCGATGGCGTTCTGCGGTTCAGCGTTCGCTTTCAAGACTGGCGGTAAAAAATGGACCTTGAACCGGACCGTCGTCATGCACCTCTCGCTTGGCGGATTTCGCCCGTTGCAGGACGGCTTTACGTCTTTCAATCAATCCGCCGCCGACGCGTTGAACATCTGGAATCAGCACCTCGTGCACATGAAATTTGCGCCGCTGCAGGATTCGCAGCTGCCGCAGGGAAGCGGCGACGCCGACAATTCCGTCTTCTTTTCGAACACCGTTTATGGCGACGCATTCGGCAGCAGGGTTCTGGCGATCACGCTGCTTTCCTCGCGTGGATCGGTGCTTACCGAAACCGACGTCATCTTCAACGCGTCGGTGGACTACGACTCCTATCGCGGCGCGCAGCAGGGTGAGGTGTTCGATTTCCACCGCGTGGCGCTGCACGAGTTCGGCCATGTGCTCGGTCTCGACCACCCCGACGAAGGAACGAATCCGCAGCGCGTCTCCGCGATAATGAATTCGCGGATCGGTAATCTCGACGCGCTGCAGGCGGATGATATTGCCGGCGCAAGAAGCCTCTACGATTCCGGGCCGGCGTATCTTTCCCCGGTCGCCGCGCCGGCGTTGGTGAACTTGTCGACGCGCGCTTTTGTCGGCACCGGCAACGACGTCCTCATCGGCGGCTTTATCGTGCAGGGGTCGCAGCCGGCGACGATTATCTTGCGCGCGATCGGCCATTCGCTCGCGGGGCGCGGTCTGCAGAACGCGCTGAGCGACCCGATGATCCAGGTCTTCAGTTCCACGGGAGCGCTCGTGGCGGAGAACGATGACTGGATCGACGGGCCAAATGCCGCAACGATCGCCAGCTACAACCTTGATCCTGCGAACAGCCTCGAGTCGGCGATTCTGCGGACGCTCAATCCAGGCAGCTACACCGCGGTAGTTAAGTCGTTTGACAACGGTGACGGGAATCTTTTCGGGACGGCGCTGGTCGAGCTGTATGATGTCCACACGACCGGCGGACGCGCCGGTAACATCTCGACGCGTGGACAGGTGCTGACCGATAACGATGTTATGATCGCCGGCTTTATTATTGGCGGGAACGTCGGAAAGGGCGTCGTGGTGCGTGCGCTCGGGCCATCGCTCTCCAATTCCGGTGTCGCAACTCCATTGTCTGACCCGCGGCTCGAGCTGCGCGATGGCAATGGCAATCTCGTCCGTGAGAATGACGATTGGGAAACAGATCCGGAGAAAGAAGCGGTCCAGACATCCGGTCTTGCTCCGACAAATGCGTTGGAAGCAGCGCTGCACGTGAACCTGAATCCGGGGAGCTACACCGCCATCACGCGCGGCTTTAACAATGGTACCGGCACCGGGCTAGTAGAGGTTTACGACCTTAGCCCCGCGCCGTAGCCGGGGGGATGTAGCGGTGCTTGTGCCAAGCACCGGTCCGAGCGCGCAGCGCCGGACGTTTGACACAAACGCCGCTACACTTCAGCGCTGTCGCCTTTGGTCGCTTTCTGCCCGCGCAGCTTCGCCTGAATGAAGAGGTCGATGTCGCCGTCCATCACGCCTTGCACGTTGCTGGTTTCAGCGCCGGTGCGGTGGTCTTTCACCATCTGATACGGCTGGAAAACGTAGGAGCGGATCTGGCTGCCCCACGCGACGTCCCCCTTCTCGCCATACTGCCGGTCGATCTCGGCGCGCTTTTTGTCCTGCTCCACCTCGTAGAGCTTCGCCTTCAACATCTTCATCGCTAGTTCGCGATTCCGCCCCTGGCTTCGCTCCGCCTGGCACGCGACGACGATGCCACTCGGTTTGTGCACGATCCGCACCGCCGTTTCGACTTTGTTGACGTTCTGCCCGCCTTTCCCTCCGGCGCGGAAGGTATCGACTTCGAGATCCGCAGGATTGACTTCGATGGGCGCGGAATCGGCGATTTCCGCGACGACGTCGATACTCGCGAAGGAGGTGTGACGCCGCTTGTTCGAATCGAACGGTGAGATGCGGACGAGCCGATGCACGCCGCGTTCCGTGCCGAGATAACCGTACGCGTATTCACCGCTCACGAGAAAGGTAGCGGACTTGATTCCCACCTCTTCGCCGGTCTGGATGTCGATCGTTTGCGACTGAAACCCGCTGCGCTCGATCCAACGCTGATACATCCGGAGGAGCATTTCAGCCCAATCGCATGATTCTGTTCCGCCCGCGCCCGAGTGGATGGTGACGAACGCGTTTGCGCGATCATGCGGGCCGGAGAGGAACTGACGGAGTTCGAACTCTTCCAGCTTCCGAACCAGGCGCGCGTGCTCCGCGATGACGTCGCGTTCGGCGCTCGCGCGCTGTGTCGCATCGGCTTCCTCCGCGGCGAGCTGCTGCAGCACCTCAAAGTCATCTGTCTCGCGCTCCAGCTCGCGAAACGGCGTGACCAATGAACGCAGGCGCGAGACTTCTTCGACGTCGCCTTGAGCGCGCTCGCGGTTCGACCAGAAATCCGGCGCGGCCATCCGCGCCTCGAGCGTCTCTAGTTCTTCCTGCAGTCGCGCGACGTCAAAGAAACCTCCGCAGTTCCTCGAGGCGAGACTTCAATTCTTGCGCGCTACTTTCCTGCACTTCGCTAGCCATACGCGGAAAGTAGCTCGATCACATGGAGCCGCCAGCAAGTTATCGGGCGGGTGCCCGAGGTTCTCCAAGTGCTCGCCCATGACATCTGCTCACAAGACGCGCTAGCATGCGGTGCGGCCTAACCAGCCGGCGCGCAGCGCCCGCCGGCGCGTCATCCTGAGGCAGGCGAAGCGCGCCGAAGGACTCACGCCCGCTGAGTGGTGACCGTACAACTCGTCGACTGGCGTAAGGTCCTCGCCATCTGCGGCGCGGCATGACTCAGCGCCAACGTCGCCGCGAGCAGAGCTCTACTTGCGCTTTGGCGCCTGCGGCTGCTCAAGCCGAAAGACGGTCTCGCCTTCCTTCATCAAGTCGAGGCGATCCCGCGCAATCGTTTCGAGATAACCTGGATCCGTCTTCAACAAGCTGACTTCGCGGGTCTGCCGCGCGAGCAGCATTTTCTGGTCGGTGACCTGCGCCTGGAGCGCCTCGATTTCGGCGCGGCTTTGCTTGATCTTCTTGTACTGCGGGAGAAACAGGCTGACGATCACGAGCAGAACGGCGAGGGCGAGCAGCACGCGGAGAACGCGGTTGAGCTGCTGCCAGACAGTGGCTTCGCGACGCGCTTGAAAATCGCCGTAGCCGGGGTGATCCACTAGCGCATCTTACCGCCGTAGACGGCATTGTCACCAAGTTCCTCCGCAATCCGGAGAAGTTGGTTGTATTTTGCGACGCGATCCGTGCGACAAAGCGAGCCAGTCTTGATCTGGCCGGCGTTCGTGGCGACTGCGATATCGGCGATCGTCGTATCTTCGGTTTCGCCGGAGCGATGGCTAATCACCGCCGTGTAACCATTCTCGGTCGCGAGACGAATGGCATCGAACGTCTCGGTCAAGGTGCCGATCTGGTTGACCTTCACGAGGATCGAATTTGCCACTCCTTGATCGATGCCTTTGCGCAGAAACTCCACGTTGGTGACAAACAAGTCGTCGCCGACCAACTGCATCTTGTCGCCCAGACGCTCAGTGAGCTTTTTCCAGCCGGCCCAATCATTCTCTGCACAGCCGTCTTCGATCGAGATAATCGGGAAGCGCCTGGCGAGCGACTCGTAAAGCTCGATCAACTCTTCGGCGGTCCGACGGGAACCATCCGATTTTTTAAAGACATACGCGCCGCTCTCCTTCTCGTAGAACTCGGATGAGGCTGTATCGAGCGCGATGAATATCTGTTCACCGAGCCTGTAGCCGGCTCGCTCCACCGCTACCGCGATCGACTCGAGCGCGTCCTCCGCCGACTTGAGCGCCGGCGCAAATCCGCCTTCGTCACCGATCGCGGTGGAAAGGCCGCGCTGCTTTAAGACTCCCTTCAGGGCGTGGAAAATCTCGGTGCCGTACCGCAGCGCTTCCGCGAAGCTGGGCGCACCCTTCGGCATAATCATGAACTCCTGAAAATCGATCGGCGCATCCGAGTGCGCACCGCCATTTAGGATATTCATCATCGGCACGGGCAGGACGTTCGCTCGCGGCCCTCCGAGGTAACGATACAATCCCATGCCCGACGCCGCGGCCGCGGCGTGCGCGTTTGCCAGCGAAACTCCCAGGAGCGCGTTCGCGCCCAGGTTCATCTTGTTCTTGCTGCCGTCGAGCTCGATCAGCTTCCCGTCGACCGTCGCCTGCTCGAGCGCATCCACTCCGGCGAGTCCCTTCGCGATGGTATCGTTCACCGCGGTGACGGCACTGCGGACGCCCTTACCGGCGTAGCGTCTTTTATCGCCATCGCGGAGCTCCCAAGCTTCATGTTCGCCGGTGCTGGCGCCGCTCGGCACGGCCGCTCTTCCGAAGGCGCCGCCCGCAAGACGGACATCTACTTCGACGGTGGGATTGCCTCGCGAATCGAGGATTTCGCGGGCCGTTACTTTGCTGATTGCGGTCGGAGCCATAAGCCAGAAGTCCCGCGCCGGGAACAGGCGCGGTTATGATGCGCGGTTCGCAAAATGTGTCCACTCAAACTTTGCGAGGAACACAAGGACACGAGGCATGGGTGCGACATTCCCTTGGCATTCGCTGCGAGGAAGGCGTAATCTGCGCCTATGCTTTGTCCGGTGCGCCTCGTCGCAATTTTCCTGGTCGCGAGCGCCGGTACGG
>JACDCC010000350.1 GCA_013694595.1 Chthoniobacterales bacterium | reverse complement strand
GCGGCGAGGGGACGGCGGGTCGCCTGCTCACAGACCCCGCGTTGTACAACGATGTCCGGCGATTGGTCTCGAGGGTGGATTCCCTGACCCTCGATTTCCAGCGCAACCCGCGGCGCTACATCAATCTGAGCGTCTTTTAGCGCGGACCCCCAAGCCGAATGGGCGGTGCTGCCAGCCGCTCGCAGCCAGTCACGGGCAGAAATAAGGGCCGGCCCCTTTCGGAGCCGGCCCTTCTCGTTAGGCGGAAATCAGAATGCGTACTTGGCCTGCAGCTGCATCTGGTAGTTCGAGCGCAGGTTATTGGAGAAGAACTTCGTGTAGCCCGGGTTGAACCGGTACGTCGGCCTGCCGGTAATGGCAGTGCCGCCCGTGTAGTTACCCGACGTCAGAAGGGTGATCGGGCTCTGGCCCGGGCTCTCCTGGATGCCCCAATCCTTGTTCAACAGGTTTAGGAAGTTGAAGATGTCGAGTTCCACCGTCACATGCTGCAGACGTACTGTGCGGAACGACTGCCTGAGCTTCACGTTGACGCTGTTCGTCCACGGCCCTTCGCAAGCATTGCGTGGCAGGATCCGGCCACGGTTCTCGCTGAGGCACGGCGTGGAGTTGATGAACTCCTCCAGCGCCGCTGCCTGCTGCGCCGGGGTGTAGCTCGTTCCACCGAAAGTAGAGGTCAAAAAGACCATCTCCGCCGGATTCGTGGCGTCGTTCGGGACATACACCGGGTCGTTGAGTGAGAGACCGTCAGCGTTCAGATCTCCGCTTGCGATATAACTGTACGGAGCCCCGGACTCGCCGAAGTAGGTCACGCCAATGTCGGTCTTCGTCCGCAAAGTGTACATCGCCGTACCGATGATCCGGTTACGCTGCTCGAAGGTCGAGCGCGTCGCAGTCTTGTCCAGAAGGTCTCCTCCCACGACCCTCCCGAACCGCAGCTGCGAGAACGAGGTGCTGGACGTGAAGCTCTGCACGTCGTACGCGTGGGTATTGGTGTAGAACAGCGAGCCCTCGAAGTTGTTGAAATACCGGCGCTGGATTCCGGCCGTGAAGCTGTAGGCGTAATCCTTGGACTGATTGGTCACCGAGAATATCTGCGATCGGCCGCCCGGCTTGAGCGTAGGCGAAAAAGGCGCCGTTCCATACACCACCCGACCCTCGGGATTGGTACCCTGCGGCCCCGCCAGCGCGAAGTTCTCGTAGAAGAGGCCGTTGACGCCCTTGGTGTACATCGCCTCCAGGGTCGTCACCCAGTTGCCGAACAACCGGCGATCGTAGCCGACCGTGGCGCGCATGTTCTGCGGGTATTTCAGATCGGGGTCGATGACGTTGATCTCACCGCCGAGCGCGGCCGTCTGTCCGCCCCCGCACTGAGTGGGTGGTGACGCGATGTTGGCGTTATTGAACGCGGGCGGCCTCCGCACTGCCGACGAGCCGGTCGGGGCCCCGTTGCAGGTGAGCAACGCAACCGCGCCCATGCCCGAGTTCTGGAACATGTTGCTGAGCCACACGTACGCCGGGCGGCCGGTAAACAATCCGACGCCGCCGCGCAGCTGGTTCACCGCGTCGCCCGTCACATCCCAGTTGAAGCCGACTCGCGGAGACCATTGAAGATTGCCGGAAGGAACGTCGGCCGTGTTGAACCCGTAGCTGGTCTGGATCGCCGGATTTGTCGGCGGCTTGTCCTTGAAGACCGGTATGTCGGCACGCAATCCGAACGTGACATTCAGCGTGGGCGTCGCAGCCCATTCATCCTGTGCGTAGAACGAGTAGATGGCCGACTTGAAGCGAACCGCGCCATCTCCGCCGGCACGAACGCCGCCGGCTCCGTCGGGCTCGAGCGGCACGCCGACGATGTACGAATCAGGCAGCCCAGCTCTGAGCGAGTCCAATCCATCGAAATTCCAGACGCCGAACGTCGCTTGGGCGAACAGGTTTCTGAACTTCTGAAACTGATTCTGCGTGCCGAGTGTGACACGATGCGACCCGAGCGGCATCGTGAAGTTGTTCGTGACCTCGAAGACGTCCTGATCGAGCTCGTTTCCGTGCGAGAAGCGCTCGGCGCCGGAGATGAGGGTGAAGCCGGGCACATCCACGCTTATCTGAGGCGTCGGAGAGACCGGCGTGCGGCGGTCACGAATCTGCGTAAAGCCTGCGAGCAGCTCGTTGTATGCGCCGTTCTTGAAGAGCGTTCGCAGCTGCATCGCGGGTGCCTGCTTCTTTGATTGGAAGAAATAGGCGTTGTCGGAGAAGCGGAAGCTCGAATTTGACCGGAAGAAATTGTCATCCTGGGCCCTTCCGTAGTTGTGGCGCAGGACGAGTTGCGAGTTGAACGGAAGGTTGAAGTCGAAGCGGAGGAACACGTTCGTGAGCGGATTCTCCAGATTCACCAGGCCGAAACTTCCGTTGGTGTTCAGGCCTTGGTATTGACCGAGGGCCGCGAGGAACTCGTCTGTCATGGCCGTCGTGATGTTGGTGCCCGCCTGCCCGAGGTACGGACCGCCGGCCGGGCTCGTGCGCGTCTGCCACTCGGGGCTGAAGAAGAAGAACGCGCGGTTCTTCAAAATGGGGCCGCCCACGGAGAAGCCGTACTGCTTCTGGTCGTACTCCGTGATGTAGTCCTGCGAGCGCGTGAGGCCTTCACTACGCGTGACGCCGAACGCGGAACCGTGCAGCTCGTTGGTTCCGCTCTTCGTTACGGCGTTGATGAGGAGGCCGGCGAAGAAGCCCTGCCGTACATCGTACGGCGAGAGCATGACGACATATTCCTTGACGGACTCGAGTCCGATCGACTTTCCGTTCGCCTGCCCGCCGGGCTGGCCCGTGGAGCCGAGTCCGAACACGTCGGCCTCGGACGTCCCGTCGATCTGGACGTTGTTGTAGCGGTTGTTGGTTCCGCCGCCGGACAGACCGCCGTTGGCCAGCGAGGTGGAGACCTGCGGGGTCAGAGCCACGAAGTCGGTGAAGTTTCGATTCAGAGTGGGCAGCCGTCGCAGCGCCGTATCCGTGATCGCCGTAACGGAGCCGGTTCGCGTGGGGGTGATGATCGCGCTGCGCTCTCCCGTTACGGTCACGCCGGCAAGAACGACCGTCTGCGCCGAGAGCACGAAGTCCAGGCGGGATGCCTGTCCGAGACTGACGGGCACGTTCTCGCGCGTCTGCGGCTCGAAGCCGATCCGACGGGCCGTGAGGGCGTAGCTGCCGCCGACCTCGAGGCCCGCGATGGTGTAGCGGCCGCTGGCACCGGTCGTTACTCCGGCAGTGAAGCCGGTGCTCCGGTTTATGACCTGAACCTGGACGTTCGAAATAGCCTCGCCCGACTCGGTCGTAACCACTCCGGAGACTGATCCGGTGGTGACCGCTTGCGCATGCACCGGTGAACCCGCGACGAACGAGCATGCCGTGACTAACGCGGCCGTGAGCAACAGACGACATCTACTCATTAACAAACTCCTTGTGGGGGTACTGCGGGAGCGGAGCACGAAGATCCGGGACAAAAAACGAAATTGAGGACTTCAAAACGCGTATTAAGGTACGACCGCGCCAATGAGGCGTGCAATGACAAATTCGTATCGTTTCGGTCACTCCGATCGGCTTCGTGAGCCGCCCGTTAGGTAATAGACTGTAATTCCGAGGAGGATCGCGCCGACAATTTTTTAGTCTGCCCTCGCCTGTTCAAGAATTGCCGGTAGGCCCAAAGAGAAAGAAAACTACCCGCGACAGCTCTCAACCAGGCGCCGATGGGGATCGGGATGACTTACTCGACGAGCCAAAAAGAATCCCGCCTTTCGGCGGGATTCTTTTTTTCGTTTCACACCCTCAGCCTGGTGACTTAAACATCGGTCGGCTAGTTGAAGTTGTATCGGACACCCAGCTGAATTCGATAGACGTCGCCGATTCCAGCCGTCTGCTCCAGGGTTTTCGTCAACAGCTGACGGTCGGTAACCTCGAGTCGATATTGGGCTCTTCCTTGAGAATCCGCGCCACGAGCGACCAAAGGCTGATTTTGGACGATACGCTGACCGAGGCCCCAGTTCTTGTTGATCAGATTCCCTACGTTCAGGAAGTCCAATCTGATTTGCAGGGTGTTGCGGTTTGGACGGACATTCCTGAACACGCCCTGAGCCAGGCTGAAATCTGCGCGGGTAACCCGCGGGAGGAATACAGCACCGCGCTCGGCGTACTTCCCGCGGTTGGCGCTGAGGTACTTGTCCTGCTGGATATAAGCTTCCCAAGCGGCGGCCTGCTGCGCCGCGGTAAAGGTCACAGCGGGAACTTGAGGCGCCGCAGTGGTGCCCGTGCCAACGATGGCCGCCAGGGTGTACGTCTCGAAGTTCATCTCGGAGACATCCCGCGGGATATAGATC
>JACDCC010000334.1 GCA_013694595.1 Chthoniobacterales bacterium | reverse complement strand
TGGGCGAAGGCTGGTCGATGGGACCGGTGAACGACCGAATGAAAGCGCGAATCCTGCAAGAGCAGGGCGACGTGAAGTTCGAGATCAAATGGAACACGCTCGCGGAGTATCTCCGCCATCTGGAGCAGCGCGGCGTCAGCCCGAACTTCGCGTCGTTTCTCGGCGCGACGACAGTGCGAGAATTCGTGATTGGGCTGGAGAACAAACCGCCGACCCCGGAGCAGCTCGAGCAGATGCGCGCGCTCGTGCGGAGTGCGATGGAAGAAGGCGCGCTCGGTATTGGCTCGTCGCTCATTTACGCGCCGGCGTTCTACGCCACCACGGAGGAGTTGATCGAGCTCTGCAAAGTCGCCGCGCCATACCAGGGCAAATACATCTCGCACATGCGGAGCGAAGGGAACCGGCTCACGGAAGCAGTCGAAGAGCTGATCCGGATCAGCCGCGAAGCCGGCATTCCGGCGGAGATTTATCACATCAAGGCTGCCGGCGAGAAGAACTGGCCCAAGATGGAGGGCGTGCTCGCGATGGTGGAGAAAGCGCGTGCGGAGGGGCTGAAGATCACGGCCGATATGTATAACTATCCCGCCGGCGGCACCGGCCTGAACGCCGCGATGCCGCCATGGGCGCTCGAAGGCGGATACGAGGCGCTCTTCGCGCGGCTGAAAGATCCGGCGATGCGAGAAAAGCTCGCGGCCGAGATGCGAACGCCGTCGGATGAATGGGAAAATCTTTATCTCTCCGCCGGTTCTGCCGATCGCCTGCTCCTGGTGGGATTCAAATCCGAAAAGCTGAAACCACTGACTGGGAAAACGCTGGCGGAAGTCGCCCGCGATCGTGGCAAAGACCCGGTCGAAACAATCATGGATCTCGTGCTTGAGGATCAATCGCGTGTCGACACGGTTTACTTCCTGATGTCGGAAGAGAACCTGAAGAAGCAGATGAAGAAGAGCTGGGTGTCGTTCGGTTCGGACGAGGCGTCGCAAGCGCCGGAAGGTCCGTTTTTGAAATCGAATCCGCACCCGCGCGCCTACGGAAACTTCGCGCGGCTGCTCGGCAAATACGTGCGCGAGGAGAAGGTGCTCTCGTTAGCCGAAGCAGTCCGGCGCTTGAGTGGGCTGCCGGCGAGCAATCTCGGACTCGATGGACGCGGCTTGGTGAAAGAAGGGATGTTTGCCGACGTGGTGGTGTTCGACCCTAAGACGATCGCCGATCGCGCAACGTTCGCGGAGCCGCACCAGTACGCGGTGGGGATGAAGCACGTGCTGGTGAATGGCGTCGCCGTGCTGAAGGATGGCGAGCACACCGGGGCGACTCCGGGCCGCGCATTGTCGGGACCGGGCAAGAGACGCTAGTGGCTCGTGACGCCAGGGACGATGACGCCACGCAGCCGCACACCGCGCTGAAGCTCGCGCTCTGGCTGTGCGTGGCGGCGGCGGCCGCGGCTGGGATTTACGCGACGAATCCGCCTCCCGCGCTCGACGCCACAGCTTCGGCGGAGGCGTTCTCCGCGGCGCGGGCGAAGCTGCACCTCCATGAGATCGCGCGCGAGCCGCACGCGATCGGCACGGAGGCAAATCACCGCGTTCGCGATTACCTGCTGCAACAACTGACGGCGCTCGGCGCGGAAGTGACGCTCGAGACGGCAGTCGGCATCACGAACTCCGACCGCGTGATTTACGCGGGCACGGCGCAGAACATCATGGCGATCATCCGCGGCACCGACAGCCGCCGCGCGGTGATGTTGTCCTCGCACTACGACTCGGTGCCGCAAGCGCCCGGTGCGGCCGATGCGGGCGCCGGAGTGGCGGGCATTCTCGAGGTGATCCGCGCGTTGCAGGCGGGACCTCCGCTGAAGAACGACGTGCTGGTTCTCTACACCGACGGCGAGGAGGAAGGGCTCCTCGGCGCCGCTGCTTTTGTGCGGGATCACCCGGAACTCGTGCGTCGCATCGGCGTGGTCCTGAACTTCGAGGCGCGTGGAAGCTCCGGTCCAGCGCTGATGTTCGAGACGAGTGACCAGAACGGCGTGCTGACGCGGGAGTTCGCGCGCGCGGCTCCTCATCCGGTCGGTTCTTCGCTCGCCTACGCCGTTTACAAGGAGCTGCCTAACGACACCGACATGACGGTCTTCAAGAGGGCCGGTCTGGCGGGACTGAATTTCGCCTTTAGCGGGACGTTCCAGAACTACCACACCGCGCGGGATACGGCGGAGAATCTCGACTCGCGCAGCCTGCAACATCTGGGGGCGAACGCGCTGGCGTTGACGCGGCATTTTGGCAACGCTGAGCTGGAGCAGCTGCGGCAGCGCGACCGCGTGTTCTTCAATTGGTTCGGCAGCTGGCTGGTTCACTATCCTGGCTGGGTCGTCTGGCCTCTGCTCGCTCTGGGAGTGGTGCTGTTGGTGGGCGCAGTTGCAAGCGGTGTTCAGCGACGACTGATCACGGCTGGGCGCGCCGGCGTCGGGCTGTTCGGGTTTCTTCTTCTTCTGCTCGCGACTTTAGCCGGTGCTTACTTCACCTGGTGGCTCATCCGCTTCACGAGTGCGGATCGGCTGCTCTTCGGCGATACCTGGAGCAATACGCTGCTGGTGCTCGGTTGTCTCGCAATGGCGGTGGCTTTCAGCGTGGTGCTGCAGGCGCGCCTGGTCTCGAAGCTTGGCCGATTCAACGTCGCCGCCGGACAGC
>JACDCC010000277.1 GCA_013694595.1 Chthoniobacterales bacterium | reverse complement strand
AGCAGAGTGAATCCGGGCGATTTCCGGAGCTGGCGAAGCGCGAAGCGGATTTCGTTCATGAGCGTTACTCGTTTCGAAGCGCCACCACCGGATCCACTCTCATCGCACGGCGCGCCGGGATGTAGCTCGCGACCAGCGCGATAATTCCCAGGAGCGACACGAGAACGACATAGGTCATCGGGTCGCTGGCGCTGACGCCGTAGAGCAGCGTGCCCATGATGCGGGTAACCGCGAAGGCGCCCACCACACCGACTGCCAGGCCGATGCCGGCGAGAAGCATGCCGTGCCCGACAACCAGCCGCAGCACGCTGCCAGAGCTGGCGCCGAGCGCCATGCGTACGCCGATTTCGTGAGTGCGTTGCGTAACCGAATACGAGATCACGCCGTAGATGCCTACGGCGGCAAGCACCAGCGCGACGCCAGCGAGGATGCTGATGAGCAGCGTGTTAAAACGCGGCCGCGCGATCGACTGCGCGAGCACCTGTTCGAGGGTGCGCACATTGTGGAGTGGCTGCTGTCGATCGAGCGACCAGACCTGCTGGCGCAACGTGTTCGCCATCGAGGTCGGCTCTCCCGCAGTGCGCAGCACGATCGTGAGCGCGCGGCGCGGCGTCTGGCGATAGCCGCTATAAATCTGCGGATACGGCTCTGCCTGAAGGGTGCTTTGGCGGACATCGCCCACCACTCCGACGATGCTGAACCATTCCACGTCCGCCGCTTGCGGATCGCCAAACGTGATGCGCTTCCCGACCGGGTCGTCCTCCGGGAAGTATTTGCGGGCCAGCGCTTCGTTGATCACCACGGCATCCGGCGCGTCCGGTCCGTCCTGTTCCGTGAGGAAGCGTCCGCGGCGCAGCGGGATCTCCATCGTGCGGAAATACTCCGCATTGATCACACGAGCTTCGGCGTCAGGGGTACGGTCGGTGCGCGAGACGGGTTTTCCCTCTACATAAAAAGCGAGGATATCTCCGCCACCGGCCAGTGGCAGCGCGGTTGTCACCGTCGCGCTCCGCACCCCCGGCTGCTCTGCGAAGCGGGCGAGAAGTTGATCGTAGAAATTAACGACTTGCTGGTTCTCGGCGTACTTCGCGGACGGCAGCGAGAGTTCTGCGGCGAGCAGGTTTTCCGGGTTGAATCCAGGGTTCACTTCCTGCAGCCGCAAAAAGCTCCGGATGAGGAGGCCGGCTCCGACGAGCAAGATGAGCGACAGCGCGATTTCCGCGACGGCCAGCCCGTTCCGCAACCGCCGACCACCCGCTCCTTCCGCCGAACTCCGCCCGCCTTCCTTCAGCGTTGAGTTGAGGTCTAGCTTCGAAACGATCAAGGCCGGCGCGAGGCCAAACAGGAGACCGGTGACGAGAGAAATGAGCACGGTGAAGAGCAGCACCTGAGGATCGAGACCGACCGAGCTGAGTCGTGGAATGTTCCCAGGGCTGAGCGCGAGCAAGGCACGCGTCCCCCACCAGGCGATGAGCAATCCGGCTCCGCCGCCGGCTAGGGACAACAGCATGTTTTCGGTGAGCAGCTGCCGGATGATCCGCGCACGCGAAGCGCCAAGCGCGGAACGCACCGCGATTTCGCGCTGCCGGGCCGAGGCACGCGCCAGGAGAAGATTCGCCACGTTCGCGCATGCGATCAAAAGCAGGAACGCGACAGCGCCCAGCAAAACGAGAAGCGCCGGGCGGACGTTGCCGGTCAGCGTTTCGTGCAGCGGATCGACGATCACGCTCCAGTTGGTGTTGGTGTCGGGATATTGCTGCTCGAGACGGGAAGCAATGCCTTTCAGCTCCGCGCGAGCTTGCTCCACGGCGACGCCGGTTTTCAGCCGTGCGATGACCGAGAGAAAATCGCTGCGGCGTGCAGTACGCATCCGCTCGGTGACCGGCAGCGGAATCCAAACCTCCACCGCTCGCCGCGCCGCCGCCACCGGATCCTGGAACGTGGAAGGCATGACACCGACGACCGTGAACTGATTTCCGTTAAGCTGGATCTGCTGACCGACGAGCTTCGGATCTGCGCCGAAGCGACGCTGCCAGAATGCATGGTTCAGAATGGCAACGCGGTTCTTTCCTTCTTCGTTCTCCTCCGGCACGAACTTGCGGCCGAGAACAGGCTCCACGCCGAGCACAGCAAAGAAGTCGCCCACCACCGCCGCGCCCGTCAGGCGCTCGGGCTCGCCATCCGCGCCGGAGAGGATGGGCGATGAGTTCGTGAACGCACCTACCGTCTCGAAACTCTGCGCCTGCTGCCGGAAGTCGTTGAAGTTTGGATACGAGGCGGGCTCAATATCGATGTCGTTCCTTGGGCTCGTTTCCCAGATCCAGACGAGCTGATCGGGCGCCTTGTAAGGCAGCGGCCGTAGCAGCACCGCGTTGACGACGCTGAAGATCGCGGTGTTCGCGCCGATCCCGAGCGCGAGCGTCAGGATGGCAACGAAGGTAAACGCCGGCGACTTGCGGAGCTGGCGGAGGGCGAAGCGGATTTCGTTCATGAGCAGGCTAATGGATGATCGTTATTCGGGTAAATCCGTTGCGCGGCGCCGCGCCCTGGGGAGCGCAGGCTGCCAGCCTGCCGCAGCCGGCAGCGTGCCGGCTGAAGGGAGCGGCGCGTGGAACAAAACGGAGCTAGGAACGCGCAACGGACGTCGCCGGACGTTCGCGGCAGGCTGCCGCGAACTGCAGGCTGGCAGCC
>JACDCC010000217.1 GCA_013694595.1 Chthoniobacterales bacterium | reverse complement strand
ACGCAACTGAAAGACGTCCTCGAATCGCTCGAGCGGCTCGCGAAACTCAGCGAATCGATCCGACGCCACGGCGGCGATTTCGAGAGCTTCCTCACGCAGCGCGACGCAAAGACCGGCAAGCTGCCGTCCTACCTCGTGAAGGTCCGCGAGGGCAACGAAGAGTCGGTGCGTTACTTCCACGATGAGCGCGAGCTCCGCTCTTTTCACGAAACCAATCTCGACCTCAACCTCCTCGACGCGGACATGGGCCAGGAGCTTCTTCCTCTCGCCGCGCCGACCGCGCCCGTGGCGAAGCCGGTCGGCGTGCGCCGCCGTGCCAAGAAGGTCGAATTGCACGAAGCGACCACCATCCAAAAACTGATCAGCGAGTTAGCGCGGCGCGGTTTAAAGGTCGACCACTACGCCGCGAGCGATAAGCCGATTTTTGAGCTGATTGAAGGCGAAGGAGAGAAGGCGGTGGCGCATCCGCTTTTCTCGATTCCCGAGATTCACCAGAAGATCGTCGAGATCGGACGCCGCGGGGTGCAGATCAAACGCTTTAAAGGCCTGGGTGAAATGAATGCGAAGGAGCTGTTCAACACCACGATGGACCCCGAGAAGCGCAAGCTGCTCAAAGTCGATCTCACCGACGACAACTCCGTCGAAGCCGATCAGATGTTCACCCGGTTAATGGGTGACGTGGTTGAACCGCGACGACAGTACATCGAGGACAACGCACTCAACGTGAGAAATCTGGACGTCTAACAAAGGCGCTGCTCAGATGTACAACCCGAACGAAAAGATAGAGCCGATCAATGTCGCCGAGGAAGTCTCGAGGTCATTCCTCGACTACTCGATGTCGGTCATCATCTCGCGCGCCCTTCCCGATGCCCGCGACGGATTGAAGCCCTCGCAACGTCGCATCCTCTATGCGATGCACGATCTGTCGCTCTTCCCGAATCGGCAGCATCGTAAATGCGCGAAGATTTGCGGTGACACGAGCGGTAACTACCACCCGCACGGCGAGGCGGTGATCTACCCCACCCTCGTCCACATGGCGCAGTCCTGGGCGATGCGCGAGACGCTGGTCGACGGCCAGGGCAACTTCGGCAGCGTCGAAGGGGATCCGCCGGCAGCGATGCGATACACCGAGGCGCGGATGACGCATCTCGGTGCGGCGTTGATGACCGACATGGACAAGGACACGGTCGACTTTGTCCCGAACTACGACGAGACGCGGACCGAGCCAACAGTTTTTCCGTCAGCGTTCCCGAATCTCCTCGTCAATGGCGGGACCGGCATTGCGGTCGGTATGGCCACCAACATCCCGCCGCACAATCTCGGCGAAGTCATCGACGGCATCTGCGCGCAGATCGATGACCCGGACATAACCCTCGAGGGTTTGATGAAGTTCGTGAAAGGTCCGGACTTCCCGACCGGTTGCGCACTCCTCGGCCTGGCTGGCGTTCGCCAGTATCTCGAGACCGGCCGCGGCAGCATGAAGGTGCGCGGCAAAGCGGGCGTCGAGGAGTTGAAGGGTAATCGCGAGCAGATCGTGATCACGGAGATCCCCTACAACGTGAACCGCGCCACTCTCGTGGAGCGGATCGCCTCGCTGGTAAACGAGAAGGTGCTGACGGACATCACCGCGATCCGCGACGAATCGGACGAGAACACGCGCGTCGTTATCGAGTTGAAGCGTGACGGCAATCCGAAGGTAGTCATCAACAATCTTTACAAGCACACCGCGATGGAGAGCTCCTTCGCGGCGTCGATGCTTGCGATCGATCACGGCCGGCCAAAGCTGCTCTCGCTCAAGGAAGCTAACACCGCTTATATCGATCACCGCCGCGAAGTGGTGCTGCGCCGCACGCGCTTCGAGTTGCGCAAAGCGGAAGAGCGCGCGGAGACGCTCGAAGGTTACCTCATCGCGCTCGCGAATCTCGACGAATTCATCCGCATCATCCGCGGCTCAGCGAATCGCGAAGAAGCGCGCGTGAAGTTGCTGGCGTTCGAATTCACGCGCCGGCAGGTCGAACAAATCGGCATTCTCATCCGGAACGAAGCGCGGCTCATCGAAGGCCGCTACGCGTTCAGCGAACACCAGACGAACCAGATCCTCGATCTGCGCCTCTATCAGCTCACCGGTCTCGAGCGCGAGAAGATCATCAACGAATACAAGGCGCTGATCACCACGATTCAGGATCTGCGCGACATTCTCGCGCGAGAAGAGCGCGTCTTCGAGATCATCAAGAAGGAGCTCCGTGAGATCCGCGACAAGCATGCCGGGCCGCGCCTGACACAACTTGTGCCCGACGAAGGCGAGATGAACATGGAAGACCTCATCGCGAATGAGGGCACCATCATTAGCATCACGCACGGCGGCTTCATTAAACGGACCGCCGTGAGCGCTTTCCGGGCGCAACGCCGCGGCGGCAAAGGCGTTATCGGCATGGCCACCCGCGAAGGTGCGCGCGAAGAAGACGAAGGCGATTTCGTCGAGCATCTCTTCAGCGCCACGACGCACGATTTCCTGATGTTCTTCACGGAATCAGGCCGCTGCTACGTCGAGAAGGTCTATGAAATTCCGGAGATGGGCCGCGCCGCGAAGGGCCGCTCCATTGCCAACCTGCTCGAGCTCCGGAGCGACGAGAAGATTGCCGCGACGATCCGCGTCCAGGCGAAGAAGTCGGGCACCGGGCCAAACATTGTCGACGAAACGTGGGACGAGAACCTGCACATCGTTTTCGCGACGCGTTCGGGAATCGTGAAGAAGTCGAACCTGTCGGACTACAGTAACGTCCGCAAAGGCGGCATCATCGCGATCCAGATCGAAGACGATGACTGCCTCATAGACGCCAAGCTCACCAATGGGGACAACGAGATCGTCCTCATCACTGAGGAGGGAATGAGCCTCCGCTTCCACGAAGAGCAGCTGCGCGACCAGGGACGTAACACGGTCGGCGTTTGGGGCATTCGGCCCGAGAAGGGCGATGTCGTCGTCGCTATCGCGATTGTAAACCCGAACGCCATGTTGCTCGTCGCCGGCGAGAACGGGATCGGCAAGCGCACGCCGTTCGACGATTACAGAACCCAGTCGCGCGGGGGCAAAGGCATCATCACGATGAAAACCGGTGAGAAGACCGGCAAAGTGGTGGGTGCACTGACCGTGACGGACAGCGACGAGCTCATGTTGATCACCAACAAGGGTCAGATGGTGCGCACACGCGTAAAGGAGATCCGCGCCGTGGGACGCAACACCATGGGCGTGAAACTGATGGACCTGAAAGGCGCGGAAAAGCTCCAGGACATCGCGCCGGTAGTGAGCCAGGAAGGCAGCGAGGCCGAAGCGGAGATCGACACTCCAGCCGCGACATAAAAAAGGGACACGCTCAGCGTGTCCCTTTTCTATTATGGCTCTTAATCAGCGGCCGATCTGCCGCGTGACCCCGGCGACAGCAAACTGCTGACGCTCGGCGGTTCTTACCGCGGGCCGGAAGTAGTGCCGGTTGTCGTCGTCGTAGCGCTCGTTCCGGTGCCTGAACCCGCGCGCGTGGTCGTCCCGGTTGCAGTCCCCGTCGTGCCGCCAGTACCCGTCATCGTCGCTTGTTCGCGGGTAGAGCTTGTTGTCGTGGTCGTCGTTTCTGGCGAAGAACAGGACGTGAAGGCCAGCGCAGCAACTGCCAGGGCCGATGTGAGAATTGCGGGATATTTCATGATGTGGAGTCTTTTGCTCCAACTTACCGCGTGGTGGCGCGGGTCGTGGTCGTCGTCGTCGCAGCTGCAGGTCGGCTGACGACGGCTTCTTCACGAACTGTGGTCGACGTGGTGGTCGGCGTAGGTGTCTCAACTACCGTGGTGCAGGAGGTCAGGATAGTCGCTGCAACGGCGAGAGCGGGCAGAAGGATGATAAGTTTTTTCATAGTTTGATGGATTGTTCCA
>JACDCC010000195.1 GCA_013694595.1 Chthoniobacterales bacterium | reverse complement strand
TCGAGACATACCGATTTGAACACGCCGCCGAAATCGACTTTCCCCATCCGCACGTCGTGCTCGTGTCGGATTTCGATGACTTTGCCTGGAATGCCGAGACACATAATCAGATCACAATGGTTCGATGAGGTTCGTCCTTGAGACGGGCGGCTGCAATCGCTGCCTGACCCAGGCTTAATCCTGCGTCATTCGACGGCACATGTCGATGCCGATAAACCCGCAGCTCCGCGGTGTCGAGACGAGCGAGCACCTCGCGGGTGAGTAACGCGTTCATGAAAACGCCGCCGCTCAACACGACTGATCTGATCCCTCTCTCCCGGCTGATGCGTTGACATGCCTCGGTGATCATCGAGGCCAAAGTGGAATGAAAACGACGTGCGATCGTTCGCTGCTCCGTCTTCTTCTGCACGTCGGCGACGATCGCGCGAATCATGGGGCGCGTGTCGATGACCTGTGCTTCCCTGTTGCTCGCATCGCAAAATTCGTAGGGATACGACCCGCATTCCGCGCGGCCGGTCGCGAGCCATTCCAATTCCACCGCCGCCTGGCCTTCGTAGCTGACGCGATCACGGACACCCACGAGAGAGGCAACGGCATCAAAGAGCCGGCCCGCGCTGGAAGACATCGGGCTGTTTAGGCGACGTTCCAGCATTTGCTCAACGACTCGCCGCTCTGTGTCAGCAATGCGGGAGTCGAATTCCGCGCATCCTGTGCCGGCATCACGGAGATGCGCCAGCGCCATACGCCACGGCTCGCGCGTCGCCTGGTCACCGCCGGGCATGCCGACATACCGAAGATGCGCCACGCGCGTGAAACCGGTGTAGTCGCCGACCAGGAATTCACCGCCCCAGACACCTCCGTCAGTTCCGTAGCCAAGCCCATCGAACGTGGCCCCGATCACCTGTTCGGTAACGCTATTCTCAGCCATGCAACTGGCCATATGCGCATGATGATGTTGCACGGCGATCAGTGGCAGCCCCGTCGCTTGCGCATAGCGGGTCGACGCGTAATCCGGGTGCAGATCATGCGCGATGTACGCCGGGTCGAATTGAAATAGTTCGCGGTAAAGCGCGATGTCGCTCTCGAAGGCGACGTAAGCCTGGTGATGATCGAGGTCGCCAAGATGATGACTCAGGAAGACGTGATTCTGCCGCGCGAGCGCGAATGTTCCTTTCAATTGGCCACCCACTGCGAGGATCGGCGCAGGTGAAGTGAACGGCACGTTGATGGGGAGCGGCGCATATCCACGTGAGCGTCTGATCGGCAGCTCCTGTCCGGCAACAATCCGCGTCACGGAATCGTCGCACCGCACATGAATCGGCCGGTCGTGAACAAGGAACACGTCAGCGATCCCGCGCAATCGCTCGACCGCTTCGTCGTTCTCGCGCGCGATTGGTTCGTCGGAGCGGTTGCCGGAAGTCATTACGAGCGGCACCTGATTCACCGCTTCCACGAGCAGATGGTGGATGGGCGTATAGGGAAGCACCACGCCGAGGAGTGGATTAGCCGGAGCGACTGAATCGGCCACACCGCGACTCTCGTTGGGGCGAAGCAAAACGATCGGTGCAGCACGCGAGCGCAGCAGTTCTTCCTCAGCCGCGGTGATGTGACAATGCGCCGCGGCGAGAGCGACATCGCGAAACATCACGGCGAACGGCTTCTCTTCGCGGTGCTTCCGCGATCGAAGTCGTTGGACGGCATGTTCGTTAGTTGCGTCGCAGACGAGATGGAATCCGCCGAGGCCTTTGAGCGCGCCGATCTGGCCGCTCAGAATCGCCCCGGCGAAACCGCGCAACGAATCGTCAGACTCAAGCAGCTCCCCGTTTTGATCGAGCAGCCGGAGCTGCGGGCCGCAGATCGCGCAGGCAATCGGCTGCGCATGAAATCGTCGGTCGAGCGGATCTTCGTATTCCACGCGGCACTCTTCGCACATCGTGAACGAAGCCATCGTCGTGCTCGCGCGATCGTAGGGCGCGCCGGTGACAATCGTCAGGCGCGGACCGCAGTTCGTGCAGTTGATGAATGGGTAACGGTAACGGCGGTCTGCCGGATCGAAGAGTTCGCGCAGGCAATCGCCGCAGGTTGCGACATCGGGCGAGATGAACACATCTGCGTGGCCCCCCGAATCGCTCTCGCGGATCTCAAAGCCGGCGCCGTCTTGGGGCGGGATTACGCGCGAGGAGATTGCCTCGATCCGCGCAAGCGTCGGAGCCTCCCTGGTCAGTGCGGCGAGAAATTCATCGAGGGCTGAAGGGGTTCCCTGAACTTCAATGATGACACCTCGCGCATCGTTGCGCGCGAACCCGGTGAGCTGCAACCGCGTGGCGAGGCCGAAGACGAAAGGCCGAAAGCCGACTCCCTGTACGATCCCCGAAACGGTGATCGCACGCCGTTGCACGCGAGCCCCGGTGCTACGCGACAGGATTGCCTAGCGGAGCGGCAGATTTTGTCTCCAGCAACTTCCGCTGTCGCGAAACAACGACCGCAAGGATTGCGCTGAGCGCCAGCGCGGCAAACAGACCCTGATGAGCAGACAATGAGCTCATCAGGTTTTCAACCGTCGTCGGAGCCGGGACTTCCGGCGGCGGCAAATCCATGCTGCAGTCTCCTCCGCCGCAGGCAAAGCCGACGACCGGGAGAGAGGCGAGAGTGCCGACAAGAGACGCGAGCATTCGTTTCATAAGCACCTTATTGGAAAACCAACCGCCTGTTACCGTGACTGCTCGGCTGCGAGTAGTCAAGGCCCCTGCAGATGCGGTGTTCAGATCTCCAGCCGCCCGATCAATTTGCGCACGCTGCTCACGGCAGCCGACTCGACATCCAGCCGCGGCGGTTCCGCTGCAAGGTCGGCGCGCTGAATCTCTTCGTCGTAAGGAATCTCGCCGACAATCTCCAGCCCGTGCTTGTCCGCGTAGTTGCGGATCGCCGCGAGATCATCCTCGCCACGGAACTTATTTGCGACCGCTACGATGCGTGGAATACCAAGTTCGCGCGCCAGCTCTGCCGCGCGTCGCGCTGTTTCAAGCGCTTTGAAATACGGCTCGGTTACGAGCAGCAGCATGTCGACATGTCGATCCGTGCCGCGGCTCAGATGCTCCAGTCCCGCCTCCATGTCGACAACCGTGACGACACCTTCCTCTTTCAGAATGCCGCTGAGAAGATTCCGCACCCGCGCATGACCGCCGCACGCGCATCCGGCTCCCGCATGCTCGATCGTGTGCATGCCCAGCAGCGTCACTCGGTCGGACACCCGTGTGCCAAACTCCTGCGCCACCTGCCGCGCCGGCATCGCGAGTTGCATCGCCGTCTTCCCACCTTCCAGCGCGACTTCCTTCAGGATCGACGCCGGCATTGGCTTCGCCGACTTCATCGTGTCCTGGGCGACCCCGAGCGTCACTCCGAAGTTTGGATTGCTGTCCGCGTCGATCGCCCAAACGTTCTGTCCTCGTTCAGCGAGCAGTCGTGTCAGAATGCCTGCGATTGTCGTTTTCCCGCTGCCGCCCTTGCCTGCGATCGCTATTTTCATTTGTTAAACGAACGCACTGCAGCTCGCCTCCTGCAACTTGTCCCTCGTACCCCTCAATCGCGCTTAAGCGAGTTTGTCGCGTCTAGATCGAACGAGCTTGAACATCGGCAGACGTGTTCCTACCCATGTTCCTACTTGTCGTCGTTGCGACGTAAAGCACTGCGGATCAGAGCAGTGGAGGCGAGGGGAGTCGAACCCGTACGGAGCGATACAAACCTTACTATCCGATGCGGTTTACGGAGGTGAAATTGTGTTTCGTCGTCATTAAGATCGGTTTGTTTCGGTCGATTTGTCACAGATTGTCACGAGATTTGATCTCATAGGTGACGGTTCAAGCATCCCAAAAATCAGGGCCGTAAAGAAACTTGCGCGGCTCAGGAACAACGACAGTCGAGCACGTCAGAACCGCGTTGTCTCAACTTTTTCGATAAAGTCTTGGACCCGATTTCCTGGTGTTGTCGGCGGGGAGTTCGACACGCCACATTGTAGATCCTGTCGCACAGCTCAGTTCCTGAAGCAGCTGATTTGTAATCAGCAGGTCAGGAGTTCGAGCCTCCTAGCCGGCTTTAGCTATTGTTGGCTGTCGTTGCAGATCAGGCACTTAGGACGTTTCGACCGAATTGAGCTTTAGCTCTGATTAGCTTGGTTTGGCTGCCTTTTCGAGCTGCGGTGTAGAAAGAGGGTGTAGAAAGCTTGTCCACGAATCCGGTTTGCGATATGGGCGCCCACGTAGCTTCGAGGCCCTTTAGAACCGCGTGGTCTCCAGTTTCTCCATGAACTCGTGTATGCGATTTCCTGGCGTTCTCGGTGGGAAGAGTTCCTGCACGGGAACCCGCAGCACCTCGGCGAGATAAAGCATCGTTTTGTCGTCGACGTACGAGAGCCGCGCTTCAATTTTCGAAACGCCGCTGCGGCTCGTGTCGAAACCCGCGA
>JACDCC010000193.1 GCA_013694595.1 Chthoniobacterales bacterium | reverse complement strand
CGTTGCGCGATCGCCGGAGCCGGACGCAAAGAGAGCGCATGCGGTCGCGCATGCGCTCTCGTGACTGTGCGGCTCGGAAGTCGGACGCGGCGCTATTTCTTCATGCCGGCCTGCAGCTTCTTTCCCTGTTCCAGGTGCATGGCGACATGCTCGCGCGTCTCGGTGAGGTGCTTCTTCAGCGCCTCGTTTTCCGCGCTCTTCATGAGCTCGCCGTCGATCATCGCGAGCACTTCGGTGTGCCCTTTCACCATGGCGTCAACATACTTTGCCGCAAATTCTTCGCCCTCCAGCGGCGCTATCATCGCGAGCTCGCCCGCGCCTTTTTTGCGAAGCGCGTTCGTCTTCTCGGTGTCCATCGGCGTCACGTCGATCTTTAGGCCGAGCTTCATCGTGTCGGCGGCGTTTTTGCCGTGCTCGGTGTGCAGCATCTTCGCGTATTCCGCGACCGGCTGCGGGAGCTTCTTTTTCCCAGCTTCCATCGCTGCGACGACCTCATTGGTATCCACGGCGAGGATCAGCGAGAGGACTTCGGCGTCGCTGCCAGTGGCGGCACCCGCTTTGGCCTGCGCCTTTCCCTCGGAAGCGGCGGTGTCACCTTCGCCTGTGACTTTCACCTCGCTGGCTTCCTTCATCGCGCGCTTCGGTGCTCCGGGCATCGAGGGTTTATCGGCATCGGCGGCCGGTGTCGGCGGCTCGAACTGCAACGCCGCGGTGTAGGCCGGATACTTGCCGGCCATGTCGTCGGCGACGTTTTCCCCAAAGGCTTTGCGCGCTGCATCGGCGTCTTTTTTCCCGGTGAGAACGTCGTGCGCGATATTCAGCGTCAGGATGTTGTGACCTTCCAGATCGCACCGCGCCGAGAGCTCGCCGCGTGTCTTATCGAAGGTCGCACTGCCGTCGAATTTCGTCAGCTCGTCCGCCTTCGCGGCGGGAACGTGGTAGTCGATCGTGTGCTCCATGTAGTCCATGTGCGGCAGCGGAAAGTCGTGGTGATCTTCCGATTTCGTGACGGTGATGCGCTTGAATGGACCCGTCCGATGCCAGATGAGGCGCTCGGCGGTCGCCTCCTGAGGTGCGCCGTATTTGGAGATCATCTGCTGCGCGCCGAGCCGCGGACGCTCGGGCCAGCCGGTGAGGATTTTGTCGAGCGAGGCGCGATCGGCGGCGGCCATGGGCGCGGCGGACTTCAAGTCTCGCGCAGTATCTTGGGCGAATGCCGGGAGCGTGACGATGGCGAGCATGATGCTCGCCGCGAGTACGGGTTTGGTGTGCATATGTAAGTGAATCGTTTCTCCGCGCGCCGGCGCGCTGGAATCAATCCACCTGGCGCGCCGGTTCTACCTGCCGGTTCGAGGCTGCGGAGAAAGCCGATCACATCCGCGCGCGCGGTTTTGTCCTCGATGTAAAACGGGTGCGGCACCGACAGGCCGCGCTTCGGGTCGAGCAGCGCTTCGAGGCCGCCGGTCACGCTTCGCGGCGTCGTGGAGAAAGACCGTGCGCCGCGCGAGATCGAGCAGGCAGCGCGACGTCGCGGATGTCGCTGCGGTCGCTCGCATCGACCACGATCATTTTGTCGTCGAAGATGCCGGGGGAGTTTTGGATCGGGCTGAGCGGCGGCCGTTTCGCGACGACCTCCGGCTGGTAAGCGGGCCAGATGTTCTTCAGCTCCACGAGCGTCGGCGGGACGAATTTGCTCTGGTCCGAGTTGTGGCACGCTGTGCAGTTCGTCTCGAAAACCTCGCGCCGGCGGGTCACGATCTTCGTCGGTCTCGAAGACGATATTCAACGCCTTCGTCACCGCGCCAAAGACGAGCGATCCGGTCCAGAGCAGGGTGATCAAGCCCGCGCCGCGCGCGGTCGAAAGCGTCTGCACGACGATGTGATCAATCGCCACCGGTCCGCGCGGGAGAAGAGTTTCCAAATAATGAGTCGCCTGCGCGACGGCCCATTGCGGATCGACGAAAAACGCGGCAACCGACCCGATCGCGAGGAGCAGCGGAAAGAGCGAGAGCAGGTTGTAATAGGCGATGGACGCGGCCCAGCTCGCATTGTCGTCTTTGAAGAAGCGCCGGACCGCGAGCTTCCTCTCGCGCGCATAGGTGGGCATGCCGTAGGCCATCGTTTCCTCGGCCTGCGGGAGGGCGCGTCGAATCACTTTGCGCAGGGGCGCGAGGAGGGCGCGCTGCCCGGCGGAAGGGCGGCGAAGTATCGCTCGACGGTTTCGGCTTTCGATTGCATCGCGCTCGGCCGAGCAAAACGGTTTCGGGCCGCCATTGTCAATCGCCGGTTCCCGTTAAAGGTTGCGGACGAATGCCGGACGAACCAAAACCTGCGCAGCTCGGTTATCGCATGCCGGCGGAATGGGAACCGCACGCCGCCACCTGGCTCTCCTGGCCGCGGCGCGAGGGCATCAGCTTTCCCGACTCCTACGATCGGGTCGTGCCGACCCTGCGCGCGATGGTGGCGGCCCTGCTCGACTCGGAACCGGTCAACATCAACGTCTGCAACGGCGCGCACGAAGCGGAAGCCCGCGCCGCCCTGGAAGGTTTGCCTAACGAGCACCTGACCTTTCACCTCATCCCGACGAATGAACCGTGGTGCCGCGATCATGGTCCGATCTTTCTCGTCCGCGAAGAAGAGCCGCGGCTGGCCGTGGTCGATTGGGATTACAATGCCTGGGGCGGCAAGTATCCGCCCTGCGATCTCGATGAAATGGTCCCGACCCGGATCGCGGAGAAGCTCGGACTGCCGGTTTATTATCCGGAGATGATCCTGGAAGGCGGCTCGATCGAGGTCAACGGCACCGGCGCGCTCCTTACGACCGAAGCCTGCCTGCTCAATCCCAATCGCAACCCGCAACTCAATCGCGAACAAATCGAGGAACGCCTGCGCGATTATCTCGGGGTGCGCGAAATTCTCTGGCTGGGCGACGGGATCGAAGGTGACGACACCGACGGTC
>JACDCC010000187.1 GCA_013694595.1 Chthoniobacterales bacterium | reverse complement strand
TGCGACGCTGATTGGCGCCGCCTCCTTCGCCGCGCAGAATCAGCCGCCGGTGTCGCCTGCTGATCTCCCCGAGGCCGAGTTCCAGACGCTCGTCGAAAAGACGAACCTCTACGTTAAAGCGTTGAACGCGGTGAGCAGCGCGCAACGAACGTATGATCGCTACGCCTCGTGGGTCGACGTGAAGAATGGCCCCACCGGTAAGGAGCGCTACATCAGCTACGGCCTTTACGAAATTAACGAATCGCGCGTGGATGACATAAGGCAGGCGGCGCAAAAAGGGCCGGCCTTGAAACCGGCGCTGCCGGAGCTCGATGAGGCGGTGGTCCTGCTCTCCGAGGCGTTCACCACGCTCGCGCCGCTCGTGAAGAAGGCGCACGACTACTATGAGCAGGAAGACTTCAAAGACGACGCTGCCAAAGGCGCCCGGGAGCTGCATGCCGCGATGATGCCTCTCTTCCGTAAAACCTTCGAAGCGGAGGCGGAGCTGCGCCGCGGGCTCGACACGCTCAAGGCAGATCTGGACCGACGTCAGCTCGCGCAGATGGAGGCGCAGCGCGGGCGGGATTACCATTGGCACCTGCGCAACTTCATGCTCGCGGCGAAGCCTTTGATCAATCTTCTCCCGGAAAGCGCGAATGCGCCGCTCATTGACGCGTCGGTCTACAGGGCGCGCTACGATGAACTCGAAGCGGCTTACACCGCGCTCGAGACTTTTAAAGTCGAGCATCCCGACGCGGTGAAAAAGGTGATGATGGGCGGCCTCGTTAATTCGGGGGTGAAAGACTTTTTCGCCGCGAGCAAGTTCCTGCGGCGCGTGCTCGAAGATAAACCGGTAAACCGCGGCGAGTACATCGAACGGGTGAGCGAGCTGGCAGAGAAATACAACTCTCTCATTCAACGCACGAACTCGCTGCGCTAGCACCTGCGCGGCCGCGGTTCAGCTCACGAGCCGTCCGTCACGCATCTCGATCCGTCGCATCGCTGCCGCTGCGACCTCCGCGCTGTGCGTCACCACAATCAATGTCGCGAGCTGATTCGCCCCAACTTCGCGGAGGACGTGCATCACCATCTCTGCCGAACTGGAATCGAGATTCCCGGTCGGCTCGTCCGCGATCAGCAGCGAGGGCCGGTGAATCAAAGCGCGTGCAATAGCCGTCCGCTGCTGCTCGCCGCCGCTGAGTTGATGCACGAAATGCGTCGCGCGTTCGTTCATTCCCACCAGCTCGAGTAACTCCCGCGCCCGCGCCTCGCTCTCACCATGTGTTACGCCCTGCAGCAGCAACGGAAAGCTGACGTTCTCCAGCACGTTCATCGTCGGCAGCAGATTGAAGAATTGGAAGACAAGCCCCAGGCGATGGCGCCGGTAATCGGTCAGCGCCGCGTCGCCGGCAGCATGCAAAGCGAGACCGTCCACTTCGATCTCGCCGCTCGTCGGCCTATCGAGTCCGGCGAGCAGATGCAGCAACGTGCTTTTGCCGCAGCCACTCGGCCCGGTGACAGCGACAAACTCGCCGCGCGCGATCTCCAGCGAGACACCGTCGAGCGCGTGCACCGCGCGTTGGCCGCTCCTATAATGGCGCGTGACGTTTCGCAGCGAGATCAAGCCTGCTCTATCCGTCAGTGACGAGGCTCGCGCAAATACCCGCACCGACTTCGCGATTGTCGCGGAAACGGACGATTACGTCGTCGTCGATAAGCCGCCGTTTCTTCTCGTGCATCCCACGAAGCCGAATGGCGCACGCACGCTCTGGGGCGAGTTGCGCGAGCTGCTCGCGTTCGAACTCGCGAATGGCGGCCAGGTGTCGATCGTGAACCGGCTCGACCGGGAAACGAGCGGGTTGGTGCTGGTGGCAAAGACTTCCGCAGCCGCGCGCCGCTTCGGCTTGTTGATGGAGAAGCAGCTGATCGGGAAGGAATATCTCGCGGTCGTGTGGGGTTGGCCGGACTGGGAGGAGAAAACGATCGACGCGCCGCTCCTGCGGCAAGGTGCGCACCGCGCCTCGGCGATTTGGCTGAAACAAACGATCGACGTCACCGGAGCAGCAGCGACAACCGAGTTCCGCGTCGAGAGCCGCTTCCGGCGGGTGACGACTGCCGGTGAGCACTTCAGCATCATTCGCGCGGTGCCGCTGACCGGCCGCACCCACCAGATTCGCGTGCATCTGGCCGCCGCCGGCTATCCAATCGTGGGCGACAAAATCTATGGCCCTAACGAGCAACACTATCTCCGGTTTATCGAAACCGGCTGGACGGATGAACTCGAGCGCGCATTGCTCCTGCCGCGCCACGCGCTACATGGCGCGCGGCTCAGCGTTCCTGGCGAAGGCGAGTGGGAGAGCGCCTTGCCTCGCGACTTAACCGAGTTCACCACCTGCCATTAGCGTCATCCCGAGGCGAGAAATACGCCGAGGGACCTCACGCCGGATCTCGGCACGCTCTCGGTCGTGAAAGGAGCCCGTTGGGTGGCGCGCGAGGTCCTTCATCGTCTTCGCGATTCGGGATGACACGACGGCGCGACGAGCGGGGCTTATTTTGTGACGACCTGAATATCCGCGAACCGGATCACACGCCCGCCGAAATTGTGCTCAGTCGAAAGCTGCAGTCCGCCGTGCGTCTGATACTTTTCCCAACTGCCGTGCATCACGCTGTCCGGCTTTGGCACGTAATCCCACGCACGCACCAGCTTGGTCTGTGGGTCGACGTAGAGCACGTATTGATCGCCCGGTGTCAGACCGACGCCTTGGAAACTCAGCCGGAGAGCTTCATGCGCCGCGCCGTTCAGGTCCTTGGTGCCCTCGTGCGTCAGCTGCACTCCCGGATCGAGCACCTTTAAGGGCGCCAGCAGCCAGTAGGAGTCGTTCACCCAGCGCGCGTAGGCAGCTTTCCCATCTTCGTCTGCAGCAGGCGCGGCGAGGTTCACCGTCACCTCTTTGCCTTTCCATTTCACGTGGTCCGTCCCGGCCGCCACATTCCAGTGGTGCTCTGCCTTCGCGAGTTGCTGGCCGTCCTGCTCTACGATGAAGGTGAACCGGATCTCCTTCACCTTCGGCCAATTCTCACCGCCGCTCGCTTTCCAGACTTCCTGCGCTAGACGGTGCGCATGCTCGTCCCCTTGCGCCGCCGCCATCGAGAAAGAACCGGCGAGAAAGAGCGCAACCAATCCCAAATCGAAAAGTTTCATGCTCGCGATGCTGGCAGCGGGGTTGCGGCTTTGCAATCAGACTGCACCACAATATCGTAGCCGCCGTTCATGACGTTCCTCCGCCTGTTACCCGCTCTAGTTGCTGCTTTCTGCTCTGCGGCGCCCGTTCAGGCTGGCAACGACTTTGCGAGCCGGCGCCTTAGCGATCCGGGTCAGCTAGACGCGCCGTCGTGGGAAATTGCCGCTGAAACCGCGTACCTGTGGGGATCCCTCGCGAATCCAAACAGCTATGAAGCCGGCGCTCAGTTCATCACCGCGCGGATGCGCTGGGGCGCGATCGAGAGCGACGGCTTCATGCGCGGATACAATCAGGTGTATTTCCTTGCCATGGCGCAGCCCTTCTTCCGCGGACCGGAGAACTTTTATTACGGCATCTCGGCGGGGCTCCGTTACAATTTCGTGCAGCCGGGTTCGCGCTTTACGCCTTATATCTCGGGTGGTGTTGGGCTCGGATGGATCGATAGCCATGCGGAGGTTTTCGGTGCTCAAGGGCAGGATTTCACTTTCAATATCCTCGCCGCAGCTGGCGTGTCGTACAAGGTGAACGATCGCCTCAAAGTCACGGTCGGCGGGTTGTACGAGCATTTTTCAAACGCCGGCCAAACCGATCCGAATCCCAGCCTGAATCTTTTCGGGCCGCAGGTCGGGGTCACCTACTCGTTCTAGTTGCCGGGCGCTGACCTCATGGCTGCCGATGAAAATGTCCTGGTCGTGAAGCGCGCGCTGTTCGATGAACTCGGCAGCTTCCACGGCCTCAACTTTGAGCCCGAACGATATCTGGGCGCGCTTCTCTCCCGCGGGAACAACTTCTTCCTGCCGCGCGCCCAGGCGGAGAATGACCCGACTCACAAGCAGATCATCCCCTATGCCTTGATCGTCCATGGCGGCAAAGTTCTGCATTACGTCCGCGGCAAGAAAGCTGGCGAACAGCGGCTCGTCGCGAAAGGCTCCATCGGTATCGGCGGCCACATGAACGACACCGACGAATCGCTATTCGCGTGGGATGAAAACGCCTACCGGGCAGGCGTCGCCCGCGAGGTGAACGAAGAAATCGCGCTTGCAACCACCTACCAGGATCGGGTCGTCGCGCTGCTGAACGACGACACCACCGACGTCGGACGCGTTCACCTCGGGATCGTGCACGTCTTCCAGCTCGCCGAGCCGAACGTGCAGAAGCGCGAAGCGATGATTACGAACGTCGGCTTTCTCACGCGCGAAGAACTGCTCGCGCGGCGCGAGAACCTCGAGACGTGGTCGCAGCTCTGCGTCGACTCGCTTGAGCGCCTGCTCGCAACGCCCTCGCTGCTGTAGCCGCCTGCCCTCTTCGTGCGCAAAGCTGCGCAATGCCGCCGTTCTCGTGCACTGCTACGGCGGCGTGTCCGGCACCGCCTGCTGCTGTCTCTCACCCCCCACGGGCTCCCAAATCGCCATGATGCTGTCGATTTGCCACCACATCTGCGGGTGCGAGATCGTCATGTCGAGATACACATGCGTTTGCGGATATGCGAGCACCGCACGAAGCAGCCCCGACGGTTGAAAGAAATACGACGTGAACGCCACGTCCCCTTTGACTTCGATCTCTTCCGCAGGGTGGCCGAAGGCCCGCAATTTTTCAATCAATCGGTCGCGGAACGAGGGCGGATAGCGGACTTGCGCCTCGCGTCCGAGCCGCACATCAAGAACCTTCCGATCAAGATCAACCGCCAGCTGCCGGGCGACATCGCGGACGAACGTTTTCGCTTCCTTTTCCCGCGCGGCGCGCGTGGAGACCAGCCACCATCCGAGAGCGACGAGGACCGCCAGAACGACCAGCGAGAGCAGAGCTGCCTGCCCGCGTACGCACGAACGGCGGAGGGAGCGGGACGGAAAGCCGGAAGCGGTCGCAGCAGCCGGAAGTCGCGTGCTAGTTCTTAACACGGTTGGCCGCCAGAATCTCACCGTTCCGGATCAAGACGCGGTGTTTCTGAAAGCCGGTGTACATCCCGAAATTATTTCGCGAGTTCACCCGAAATTCGACGCTGTAGCCGGCAAATGTCTGGCCGCCTTTCGCAGGAACTTCCACTGGCTTGGGTTGCGTGAATTCAATCTTCGCGCTCCCAGCGTCCAGCAACCGCTTTTCGAGCCAGCGGGTAATGATTTCCCGGTAGGCGATCGGATAGATTCCATACTTCGGGTCGTGAGCCGGAACGGACGCGGACGGCGCCGGAGGCGTCTGTGCCACGCCTCGTGCAGCATAGACGAGCATCGCCGACGAGCAGAGAAGAGTCGCGAGTAGTGCTTTCACGCCTCAAGCTACCAAATCACCGGGCGAAGTCGAGCGATGCGCCGCCGTGCCACCCGAGGCAGAGACTAAGAGCGCTGGTCGATTGGCACTACCTTCTTGCCAACCGGCTCGCCGACATACTCGCTGAGCGGTCGGAACAAGCGATTGTCCTCCAGCTGCTCGAGGATGTGCGCGCACCAGCCGGACGTTCGCGCGATGGCGAAGATTGGCGTGAACAGATCGGTCGGAATGCCTAACGAGTAATAAACCGTCGCCGAGTAGAAGTCGACGTTCGCATTCAGGTTCTTCCGCTCCTTCATCAGCTGCGCGATGCGCTCTGACATTTTGATCCACTTTGGATCGCCGAGTTTCTCACTCAGCTTGATCGCCATCCGCTGCAAATGCGGCGCGCGCGGGTCGAGCGTTTTGTAAACGCGATGCCCGATGCCCATGATCTTCTTCTTTTCCGCGAGTTGCTGCTCGATGAAGGCGTCGACTCGATCTTCGGACCCGATCTCCTCGAGCATCTGGATCACGCCCTCGTTGGCGCCGCCGTGCAACGGCCCTTTCAAGGTGCCGATGGCCGAGGTGATGGCGGAGTAGAAATCGGTCAGCGTGGAGATCGTCACGCGGGCGCTGAAGGTGGAGGCGTTGGTGCCGTGGTCCGCGTGCAAGACAAACGCCACATCGAGCGTATCGGCGGCTTCTTTCGACGGTGCCTCGTCGTTGATCAGGTAAAGAAAATGCGCCGCCTCACCGAGATCGCCGCGGACCGGCGGAAGCGATTTCCCCTGCCGCGCACGATGAAAATAGGCGGCGATCACGCCGATCTTGGCGGTGATGCTGCGCGCGCGCGTGCGATTCGCCTCCGGTCCCATGTCCTTGAGAGCATCACAATCGTAGAGCCCGAGCATCGAGACGGCGGTCCGCATCACGTCCATCGGATTCGCCTCTTTCGGCGCTGACTTGATCAACTCCACCACCCCATCAGGCAACTGGCGCTGACCGCGCAACGTCTCCTCGCACTCCGAGAGCTCGGCGCGCGTCGGCAGTCGGTTGTTCCAAAGAAGAAAAACCACCTCCTCGTAGCTGACGTTCCCCGCCAGCTCGTTGATGTCGTAGCCGCAGTAAATCAGCTGGCCTTTGTCGCCGACCACGTCGCTCAACCGCGTCGTGTTTGCGACAATTCCTTCCAGGCCTTTAGTCGCCATTGCCATCGCTAGTTCCGCCCTTTCATCTGTTGAATCAAAGTATCCGCCATCATGGCCGGCGTGTCGGCAACGGCGATTCCGGCCGCTTTCAAAGCCTCGATCTTCCCTGCGGCGGTCCCCTTCCCTCCAGAAACAATCGCACCCGCGTGCCCCATCCGACGCCCCGGCGGTGCGGTCGCCCCTGCGATAAATGCCGCGACCGGCTTGTCACAATTGTCCTTGATCCACTCAGCCGCTTCTTCCTCTGCGCTGCCGCCGATTTCGCCGATCAGGATGATGGCGTTGGTGTCAGGGTCGTCGTTGAAAAGCTGGACCGCGTCGAGGTGCGACATGCCGTTGATCGGATCGCCGCCAATACCGATGCAGGTCGATTGCCCATAGCCCCGTGAAGTGAGCTGCCACACCGCTTCGTAAGTGAGTGTGCCGGAGCGGGAAATAACACCGACGTTGCCGGGCTTATGGATGTAGCCGGGCATGATGCCGATCTTGCACTCGCCCGGCGTGATGATGCCTGGGCAGTTCGGACCGATCAGGCGCGACTTCTTGCCAAGCATCTGCGCTTTGACGCGCATCATGTCCATCACCGGAATGCCTTCCGTGATGCAGATCACCAGCTCCACGCCAGCGTCGACCGCTTCCAAAATCCCGTCCGCCGCCCCGAATGCCGGCACGAAAATCACCGACACGTTGCACCCGGTCTGCTCCCGCGCTTCCGCGACCGTGTCGAACACCGGCACCTTGTCGTCGAACTTTTCACCGCCGCGTCCAGGCGTGACACCCGCGACGACGTTCGTGCCGTATTCCATGCACTGCCGCGCGTGAAAGCCGCCCGCTTTTCCGGTGATCCCCTGCACCAGCAGGCGTGTGTTTTTATCAACGAGAACTGACATTCGCTAGCGAGCCTTTCGTTTGTGGATCAAAACCTTACTGCCGTCCGGATCAAGGACGACCGCGAGGTGGCAAACCGGTGTCTCCGTGACCGCAAGATCGGAGGCGACGCCCTTTTTCTTCAGCATGCCGACAACCACAAACACGATTTCGTTGATCATGACCGAGCCCCTTGTGCGGCCTGCACCGCTTTCTGCGCCGCATCGCCGAGATCGTCGGCGGTCGTGACGGGTAATCCTGACTCGGCGATGATCTTCTTGCCCGCTTCAACATTGGTTCCCTCGAGGCGCACCACCAGCGGCACCGGTAGATTCACGGCTTTGACCGCGTTCACAATGCCTTGCGCGATCACATCGCACTTCATGATCCCCCCGAAGATATTCACGAGGATTGCCTTCACGTTCTCGTCGGCGACGAGAATCTTGAACGCCTCGGTCACCTGCTCCTCGGTCGCACCACCGCCGACATCGAGGAAGTTCGCCGGGCTGCCGCCGTAGAACTTGATGATGTCCATCGTCGCCATGGCGAGGCCGGCGCCGTTCACGAGACAGGCGATGTTTCCGTCGAGGCCGATGTAGTTCAGACCGAACTTCGAGGCCTCCACTTCGCGAGGATCTTCCTCCGCCACGTCCCGTAACGCCGCGAGCTCCGTGTGCCGGTAAAGCGCGTTGTCATCGAAATTGAATTTGGCGTCCAGCGCCAGCACCTGGCCTTTATCCGTCACGACGAGCGGGTTGACCTCCACCATCGAGCAGTCGCAGGCCATGAACGTCTGAAAAAGCCCGTCGAACAACTTCGAGGCCGCCTTGATCTGCCCCGAGTCAAACCCGAGCTGCCGCGCCAGCTTTCGCGTCTGATAAGGCTGCAGGCCACCCAGCGGGTGAACGGTCTCGCGTATGATCTTCTCCGGCGACTTCTCGGCCACGGTCTCGATCTCTACGCCACCTTCGGTGCTCGCGACGATCACCGGTCCGCCAGTCGCGCGATCGAGCAGAATCGCGAAGTAGATCTCGCGCTCGATCTCCACCGACTCAGCCACCAGCACGGTGTTGACGACGCGCCCCGCCGGTCCGGTTTGATGCGTCACCAGCGTCTGGCCGAGCATCTTCGAAGCGATCTCGCGCGCCTCTTCCGGCGATTTGCAGAGATGGACGCCGCCTTTGAAGCCGTTGGTGAAAGTGCCTTTGCCACGCCCACCGGCATGGACCTGGGCCTTCACGACGAGGTCCTCGGTGCCAAGCTCACGGGCGGCGAGTTCCGCCTCTTCAGGGGTGCGCGCTACCTTTCCGCGGGGCGTCGCGACGCCGAATTTCTGGAGCAACTCTTTCGCCTGATACTCGTGGATGTTCATGGAGCTGTGCTCGCGCTGGTCTGCAGCCGCGTCAGCGAGCACTAAGCCCGCGAACCGCACCAGCGGCAATCGTTTTTCTACGCGATTTGCTCGCCGGAATCAGCGCCGCGGGCGAGTTCACGATGCGGCACGTCGCACCTCGTCGATACGTGACTCTCGAGTGCTGACGCGCAGCGCCTCCACGTCATAATCGGGTGGTCATTTGCATCCGTCAGATGCACCTCACCGTTTCACTGGCGAAACAAGCTCCTCGTCCTCCGCCGTTTACGCCGGATGATGTCGCGCCGGCAAAACGTCGGCGCGGAACGTTGCCTGTTCTGAGAAAGACCAAACAAACATGAAGAAACTCACACTAGTATGCACGGCGCTCCTCGCGCTCACCTTCACCGCCCGGGCCGCCGACGATTCGTCGCGACCGCGAAGAGCACCGGCACGTTCGACACGCTCGTCGCCGCGCTTGATGCCGCCGGCAAGACTTCGATGCTCCAGGAGAAAGGACCTTACACGGTCTTCGCACCGACAGATGACGCCTTTAAGAAGCTCCCGAAAGGCACCGTCGAAGGCCTGCTCAAACCTGAGAACAAAGAGAAGCTCGGCGCGATCCTCGCGTACCACGTAATGGAAGGCAAAGTGATGGCTGCCGATGTGAAGACGATGAAAGCACCGACCGCGAACGGCGCCATGCTCAACGTCAAGGTCAATGGCAGCAAAGTCATGGTGAACGACGCAAACCTGGCCAAAGCCGACGTGAAAGCATCTAACGGCGTGATCCACGTGATCGACAAAGTGCTGATGCCGCCGAAGGCCTGAGCGCTCAATCCTAGAAAGAGATCCCCGGTCGCCGCGTGCGACCGGGGATTTTTTTTGTACTGCGGGCGGAATTTTGCGCTGCGCTGTGCCTCCTCCGAGCACGCCACGAGATTTGCTGCAAAAAGTGTTCACTCCGCTTTGCGTCTTAATTACGCTGCAGACCGTATCCCACCAGGCACATCGATCCTATGAGCACATTGAACGCGGAAACAGCAGTGAGAGAACGCTATGCCGCAGGCGCGCAGGCAGCGGAAGCGAAGCTCTGTTGTCCAGTCGATTACAACCCCGAGTATCTCAAGGTCATTCCGCAGGAGGTGATCGAACGCGATTACGGCTGCGGCGATCCGAGCAAATATCTGCGCGCCGGTGAGACAGTGCTCGATCTCGGCAGCGGCACCGGAAAAATTTGCTTCATCGCGGCGCAGGTCGTCGGCGCCACCGGCAAGGTGATTGGTGTGGACATGACAGACGAGATGCTCGACGTCGCTCGCACGAACGCGCCGGTTGTGGCGGAGCGGATCGGCTACTCGAACGTTGAGTTCCGCAAAGGCCGCATCCAGGACCTGGCGCTCGACCTCGACAAGCTCGACCAGGAGCTAAAGGCGCGCCCAATCACCGATGCGGCCTCTTTTCTGCGGGCCGACGAGATTGCGCAGGAGATCCGAGTGAAGCATCCGCTCGTCGCGAGCGAGTCGGTCGACGTGGTCGTTTCGAATTGCGTGCTGAACCTTGTGGAAGGCAAAGCCAAGCGTCAGCTCTTCGAGGAAATTTTCCGCGTGCTGCGCATCGGCGGTCGCGCGGTTATTTCCGACATCGTTTCAGATGAGGAGGTGCCGGAGCACTTGCAAAGCGATCCCGAGCTCTGGAGCGGCTGCATCTCCGGCGCATTGACGGAGGAAGGGTTTCTGCAGGCATTCAGCGATGCCGGATTCTACGGGATTCAGATTTTGAAGCGCGACGCAGAGCCGTGGCAGACCGTGGAAGGCATCGAGTTCCGCTCCGTCACGATCGAAGCCTTCAAAGGCAAACAAGGGCCGTGCGT
>JACDCC010000179.1 GCA_013694595.1 Chthoniobacterales bacterium | reverse complement strand
TCAGCGATGCCGGATTCTACGGGATTCAGATTTTGAAGCGCGACGCAGAGCCGTGGCAGACCGTGGAAGGCATCGAGTTCCGCTCCGTCACGATCGAAGCCTTCAAAGGCAAACAAGGGCCGTGCGTGGAACGCAACCAGGCCGTGATCTATCGCGGACCGTTCAAAGAAGTCCTCGACGACGATGGGCACCGAATGGAGCGCGGCGGACGCTATGCCGTCTGCGACAAGACTTACAATCTCTATCGCAAGGCACCGTATCAGAACTTCTTTGAGCTGATTGACCCGCTGACCGAAGTCCCTCTCGCGGAAGCGAAGCCATTTGATTGCTCGCGCACTGCCAAGCGCCATCCGAAAGAGACCAAAGGGCAGGATTACAAGGCAACCACTGACGCAAACAATTGCTGCGACGGCGGCAGTTGCTGTTAATCCTGCGGCGCGCCAGTTTCGGGACTGGTGCGAGCGCAGTTTTGCAGGCTAGCTTGCGCTTGTGACGGAATTGATGTTGCTCAGACGTTGCGGGGCGGAATTTTTCGGAACCTTCTGCCTCGTCTTCGCGGGCACGGGCGCGATCGTCATCAACGACACCGCCGGGTCGGCCATTACGCACGTCGGCATCGCTCTCACCTTCGGCCTCATCGTCCTGGTGATGATTTACACCCTGGGAGATATTTCGGGCGCGCATCTGAATCCAGCGGTGACGGTCGGCTTTTTCGCGGCGGGGAGATTGAGATTTAGCGATGTCCTGCCCTACATCTCGAGCCAACTGGCCGGCGCGCTCGCGGGGAGTGCGCTGCTCCGATCACTCTTTCCGGGACACGCCACGCTCGGGGCGACGCTGCCGTCTGGTCCGCTCGTGCAATCCTTTGTCCTTGAAGTCGTCCTCACTCTGATCCTCATGCTCGTGATCCTAAGCGTCTCGACCGGCGCGAAGGAAAAGGGCATCACCGCGGGGATTGCGATTGGCTCGACGATTGCGCTCGAATCGCTCTTCGCGGGTCCGATCACCGGAGCTTCCATGAATCCAGCGCGATCACTTGGCCCCGCTCTTATGAGCGGACGAACGGATTCCCTCTGGCTCTACCTCGCCGCGCCTTTGCTCGGCGCCCTCCTCGCGGTGCCGGCTTGTTTTTGCTTACGCGGTCGCAGCTGCTGCTTTGTCGCGCCGACTCCGATCGCGCCGGCGCACGACTAAGCGCTCACTCCCGAGCTCCGCTCAACCTCCCAGCTCGATCCGGCAACAGCCGAATTCCAAGGCACTCGTCGGATGTTCTGGTGTGGCTTTGCGATACACCTCTGGATTGAGCGTGTAGTAGATGAATTTGCCATCGCGTCTGGAATCGAGAAGCCCGGCGGCGGCGAGGCACCGAAGGTGATGCGAAACATTCTGCAGAGGTAATCCCAGCTCCTCGGCAACGTCACCAACTGAGCGGGGTCCTTCCAGCAAAGTCTCGACGATTTTAAGGCGATCGCCTTCGCTCAGCGCCTTCATGTAGCGGGCGCAACGCTCGGACTCGAGCTGGTCTTTCATTCGGCTGGATTCGGGCAGCGGGGACGATTCCCAGCGTCCACGGAAACGCTGGAACGCGCAATCTTTTGCTCGCGAAGGCAACGGCTTGACACCTCGCGGAGAACACAGTCTAAAGAACGTCAGAATGTTTCAGAGACGTTGCTTTACAAATAGGTATCTCCTCTCGGCGAGCCTCCTCCTATGTGCGGTGAGCATCGGCTCGATGCGCGCTGAGACGGAGAGTTCCGACTCCGAGCGGCTGCAGAAACTCGAGCGTGCGGTTGAGCTTCTCCAGCAGCGGAATGCGGACCTCGAGAAGGAAGTCAGCGCGCTGAAGAAGTCGGCCAGCCCGGCGCCTCGTCCTCCCAGGGAAATGGTGAGCGCTCCTCCCGCCTCGGATGGCAAATCAATCGTCACCAAGACAGAAGTGAAGGAAGAGAAGCAGCCCGTTTACGCCGTGGCGGCCGCGTCCGAGTTCAAGCTCACGCTCGGGGGTTTCATCCAGGCACAATTCGAGGCGGGAGATGTCTCGGCTTTCGAGGGGCGCTTCCAACCTGCCAGCGGCGAGATCAAGGATCGCTTCCGGATTCGCCGTGCGCGCATCAACGTGAGCGGCGATTACAAGGAGGAGTTTGACTTCAAGCTGGAAGGCGAGTTCACGCAAAGCGACGTGGGATTCACCGTGCGCGACGCGTCCGGCCGAACGCTGGGTTCGAATTCCAACCGCACCGCCTTCGGCGCCACTGATCTGTTTGCGAACTGGCATCGCTTTCCCGAGCTCAATGTAAAGGTCGGCCAATACAAAGCGCCCTTCGGTCTCGAGCAACTGACCTCGGATACCAAACTCTTCACCCCCGAGAGGAGCCTGGTCACGACAGCGTTGACGCCGGAGCGGCAGATCGGCGTGATGCTCTGGGGCAAGCCGCTCACCAACCTCTGGCCAGAGCAGAAGGACCTTCTGAGTTATTCCGTCGGCGTCTTTAACGGCACCGGCCGCAACATCAGCACGAACGACAACAACGAGTTCATGTATGTAGGTCGCCTCGAAGTCATGGCCGTGAAGTCGAAGATCCTGAACCAGGAGGTAGGCGTGAAATTCGGCGCGAACGCCCTCTCCAGCCGCGACGAAGCGGGCACCACGATCTCGGGCGCGGAGCGGGAGAACAGCGATGGTTCGCTGACCGGTTTCACACTTCCCTCGGCGGCGGAGCGGAGCGCGTATGGCGCCGATGCTTCCGTGCGCGTCGGACCGTTCGACTTCGTCGGCGAATACATCAGCCAGCGCGTCGGCACCCGCACCGTCAACGGCATCGCCCCACTCTTCACCGGCTTCCGCGCGGACGGCTATTACCTGCAGGGCAGTTACTTCGTCATCCCGAAGAAGCTCCAGCTCGTGACCAAGTGGGAAAGCTTCAATCCCGGACAACTGGTGGACGACGACATCCACTCCATCACTGCCGGCGTGAATTACTACCTCAAAGGCGACGACCTCAAGCTGCTCGCGAATTACATCCACACCTGGTCGGACTTCCGTGCTGGCAACGCGGCGTTCGAACATTCGGAGTTCGATCAAGTGCTCGTGCGTCTGCAGGTCATGTTTTAACGAAGAACAACAAGCCCCCGCTGTAAAATTCCATGCACAACAAAGCAACTCACCGACTCCTTACCATCTCGCTCGCCGCTCTCTCGCTGGCGACCTTCGGCTGCGGCAAGAACTCGAGCTACAGCGAAGAGCGCGTCAAGATCACGCTGACCGGCGCCACCACCATCGCGCCGCTGATCGCCGAGGTCGCAAAGCGCTACGAGCAGGCGCATCCGAACGTCCGCATCGACGTGCAGACCGGCGGCTCATCGCGCGGCATCAATGATCCGAAGAGCGGCCTCGCCGATATCGGCATGGCCTCGCGCGACCTGAAGGAGAACGAGCAGGAGGGTCGCAAGTCGCACCTTCTCGCGCAGGATGGCGTCTGCTTCATCGTGCACAAGTCGAACCCGGTGAACGAACTCTCCGACGAGCAGATCCTCGGCATCTTCACCGGCAAGATCGACAATTGGAAGGAAGTGGGCGGCAACGACGCTGCCATCACCGTCATCAACCGCGCCGAGGGCCGCTCGGAATTGGAGCTGATGATGACGTTCTACAAACTGAAGCCGGACGATTTCA
>JACDCC010000178.1 GCA_013694595.1 Chthoniobacterales bacterium | reverse complement strand
CCGCCTAACGAATGACCCATCAGGCCAATCCGGCTCGCATCCACGTTCGGCTGCGCGGCGACGTAAGTGACCGCATCGCGCACCGTGCTCGTCCAGGCGGGAAGATTTTCATGCACACCCGACGGACGCACCATGAAGTGACCGGTGCGATTAAAGAAATGCGGCACAAACACCGCGTAGCCTTGCGCGCTCAAGTCACGCGCGCGTTTTTGCAAATCGAGTCCCGGGAACAACAGGCCGGCCGAGCCGTGAAGGAGGATCAGCGCAGGACGCTTCCCTGGTTTTGCAGATGGATATTCATCGATCACAATGCGCTTGCCACCGCTTTCGTAGCTGCCGCGTGGCGCGGCGTTGACATGGTGCGTCATGATCGCGAGAAAAACGCCGACGAAGAGGAAGATGCCTCGAGCGCTTCGCATAGCGACGGCAGCGCAAGCTTCCCGCTTGCGTGACGTGGGTTCGCCCGAGCGTGTCATGCCCTTTGGCGCGGAAGGGTGCGCTCCATTCGCCCGCGCATGCTGGGAGCGGTTGTAGCCGGGGGCGGTGACCCCGGCCGGGAAGGGCCATCGCCGGACTGACACGCGTGCGGCTCCGGGGTCAACGCCCCCGCCTACAACCGGCGCCGCCGGTTGCCACCGCGCGCTGGGGGCATGACACGCTCTAGCTGGAAACATGCGTTACAATTTCTTCGCCAGGTTTCGCGCGGCGACGGCGGCTTCGCCAAGCACAAGAGGCACGGTCGCGAACGTCGCTGCGGCAGCCACGAGGCACCAGATGCAGAACGCCTTGTGCTTCGCCCATTGATCATAAGTGAGCTTGCCCGCTTGCAGGGCATCGACGCCGGCTTTCGCCGCGAGCGCGAGCGGAATCCACGGCTGCTGCGCGGCGCGATCTTTTCCACCCATCGCCGCGAGCCCCATGGTGGCCGCATAACTCCCGAGACCGAGGAAGGCGTCGGGCATGGAGAGTTTCGCGTACGCTTCGTCGGACGCGTCCACTTTGTCGGCGTCCATTAATGGCAGCGGCAGATCCGGCAGGCGTCGGATGATGCCAGTCTGGTAGAGAGCGATCAGACCCATGCAGCCGATGGCCGTGAGAGAAAGCACGATGACGCCGCGGCGTTCCTCCAGGAAGTCGCCCTGGCCGGTGCGGAGTTCTTTGCTGAGTTGTGCTGGTGTCATGTGTTTATGCAAGGCGGGCGCGCGAGCGGCGTTTCACCGCATTGCTTATACGTGTCTGAAGCGAGTGAAGGTTGCTGCGGATTATCAGTTGAACCTGCACCGTCGAGCTGATGCCGCATCTGGATGCGAGGTGTTAATGAGAATGTGAAGCGCCGGGATATCTTTTTATTCCGTGTGCTCGCCTCCCTGCAGCGTGCTCCGCCTTTTGATTCGCAGATTCCGACCAAGCGATGATGATGCGGCTCGATGAAGCGTCTCTGGCATCAGCGCTGGTTTCGGATTGCCGCGGGCGCGGTGGCGCTGGTCGTTGTGGTTGCCGTGGCCATCTTCAATCCGGCAATCACCCGCTACCATGCACTTTGCTCCTGCAGACCGCAGTTGTAGCCGGGGGCGATGACCCGGCGGAGCGCACATCTGGCCAGGTCATTCGCCGCCGGGGTCATCGCCTCCGGCTACAACCCTGTGCCTTGGTAGTGCCAATGGCTCGCGATCGCTGATGCGGCGCAAATTGGCCGAAGGTGTACGCCCGTGCGTGACTCTTGGACGCAACACAAATGCGGATCTTTGCCGGCCTCAAAAAGGAGGGCAAGAACGCGAAACGTTTGCGGCCAATCTCCCGGACACGCTCGTTTTCACAGAGCTATGAACAAAGAAACAGCACTCGTCACCGGAGCATCCAGCGGCATCGGACTCCATCTCGCGCATGAGTTCGCGCGGCACGGCCATCCGCTGGTGATCGCCGGCCCCGTTCAATCCGAACTCGAGACCGCGGCCGAGGAGTTTCGCTCGGAACACGGCGTAGAAGTGCGCGTGGTCGCGAAAGACCTGGAGCAGGAAAATAGCGCGCAAGAAATCTTCGACGAGCTGCAAGCCGCCGGCGTGGAGGTCGACATTTTGGTGAACAACGCCGGGCACGGCTTCCACGGAAAGTGGTGGGAGTTGTCGCTGGAGAAGGATCTCTCGATGATCCGACTGAACATCGAAGCCGTCATGCGGATGACGAAATTGTTTCTGCCGCCGATGCTACAGCGCCACCGCGGGCGCGTTCTTAATACCGCCTCGGTTGCCGGGTTCATGCCTGGTCCGATGCTGGCCACATATTATGCGACGAAAGCGTTTGTGCTTTCGTGGAGCGAGGCGCTTGCGACTGAGCTCGACGACACGCCGATCACAGTCACTGCGCTTTGCCCCGGCGTGACGGACACTGATTTCTTCGAGAAAGGCGACGCGGAAAACATCAAAGCCCGGCAAAGCAGCAACGTGATGTCGCCGCAGGATGTGGCGAAGGAAGGCTACAAAGCGCTCATGGACGAGGAGCTTTTCGTCATTCCCGGCGCGGCGAACAAAGCCATGGTCGCCACGCGGCGCATCTTGCCTGTCACCACCCAGGCGAAGCTGAACGAGAAGATGAATTCCAATGTGCCGCCGGAGAAGGCGACGCACGAGCGCGGCGAAAAAGCAAGAAGCAGCGACCAGCCAAAAGTAAATTATCCCCGAACAACGTAAGCCGCCAGCGTAGGCCGCGTGTCCGCACGCGGCGGGCGTTTGGTGAGGCCAATCGAGCGCGTCGAGCGCGGCCACATCACACCTCGCCGGGTCGGGAGACCACGGCCTGCCTCGAAGCGATCTCGCGAGCCACACTTAACCTCGAAAATTCAACCATCCTTAAGAATCTATGAAAGCACTCGTATTTCACCGGCCCGGCCATGTCGAAGTCAATGACGTGGATGATCCACGCATCGAAGATCCGCAGGACGTCATCGTCCGTGTGACATCGACCGCGATCTGCGGCTCCGATTTGCACATCTACAACGGCTTCTTTCCGCAACTCAAAGACATGGTGCTCGGCCATGAGTTCATGGGCGTGATCGAGGAGACCGGCACCGCCGTGACGAATGTCGCGAAAGGCGATCGCGTGGTCGTGCCATTCCCGATCGCGTGCGGAGCGTGCTTCTTTTGCAATCACGAGCTGCCGGGGCATTGCGAAAATTCGAACCCGGAACACTACGGGCCAGAAGGCGGCTTGCTCACGGAGAAGGGCGGCGCGCTTTTTGGCTACACCGATCTCTACGGCGGCTATCAGGGTGGCCAGGCCGAGTACGTGCGCGTGCCGTACGCAAACTTCGGCCCGCGCAAAGTGCCGGAAGGGTTCAGCGACGAAGAGGTGCTTTTCCTCACCGACATTTTTCCCACTGGCTACAGCGGCATCGACTGGGCCGGCGTAAAGGGTGGTGAAACGGTGGCGGTGTTCGGCTGCGGCCCCGTCGGCCTGATGGCGCAAAAATCCGCCTGGCTCCGCGGAGCGAAGCGCGTCATCGGCGTGGATATTCAGGAATACCGACTGGAGACCGCACGGCGCACCGCGAACTCGGAGACGATTAACGCGGAAACGACCGATCCGGTTGAAGCGATCCGTGACATGACGGACGGGCGCGGCGCGGACGTGTGCGTGGACGCCGTTGGCATGGAAGCCGATCGCAGCGTTGCGCATAAGCTCGGCAACGTCTGGCGCGGCGAAGTCGGCAGCATCAAGGCGCTCAAGACATGCATCAGCGCGGTGCGCCGCGGCGGCTGGGTGACGGTGCTCGGGGTTTACGGCGTGCCCTACGACAATTTCCCGCTCGGCCAGATTTTCGACAAAGGCATCTTTATGGCGTTCGGCCAGGCGCCGGCACAGAAGCACATCGACACGCTCATCGGCCATCTCGAACGCCGCGAGATCAAGCTCGACGACATCATTTCACACCGCCTGCCGCTTAAAGAAGCGCCGAAAGGCTATGAGATCTTTAACGAGAAGAAGGACGACTGTGTGAAGGTGGTGCTGAAGCCGTAAGGCGGACCTCGAGGTGAATTACGATGCGCAAAGCGACTGACGTTTTCGCCATTCTAATCGGCGCGTTTTTGTTGATCGAAGGAATCCTCGGTCTAACGAGTGACGTTGTTTTCGGGGTTCTAACCACCAATCGAACGCACGCGATCATTCACATTGTGCTCGGCCTTGTCGGTTTACTTGCGGGCTGGAAACGAAGTGCGCGGGGATTCTGCATCTTCCTCGGAATTCTGCTGCTCGCAGTGGGCGTCCTGCGCTTCGTGCCCGGTGTCGGCGAGATCATCGTCGCGATCCTGAACGTCAACATCGCGGTCGCATGGGTGAACATCGCCATCGGCGCCGTGGCGTTACTCGTGAGTCTCGCCGGTCGGAACTCAGAAATTCGAAAGCAAGCTTAGGCCGTCTCATGCCCTTTTGCGCTTGGAGGCCGCTCCAACGCGCAGGGTTGTAGCCGGGGGCAAAGACCCCGGCGGCGAATGACATGGCCAGGCGTGGGCTCCGCCGGGGTCACGGCCCCCAGCTACAACTGCTGTCTGCAGGAGCAAGGTGCATGACACGCCTACTGCCAGCGAGTCGAACTCAAAGGTTTGCTGGTGTGGCAAACGGCGCAGACAAAGCAGGAAATTGCAGCATGAGCTACATTGCACAAGGGCTCGAACGTATCCGATTAGTCCTTCATCGCACCACGCCAAGCTCGTCGGGCTGTTGCCCTGCACAGAAGTAGTGAAAGCCGGCATCACTTTCACTCCCGACAACGGCTGATCCGGCTATATTACTCCTATGAACACCCCCTCTACTCTCCTCGTTCTCGCGCTCAGCACGGCCCTGCTCATCGCCTGCTCGGAAGAAAAATCCGCTGTCCAACCGTCAGCGGAGTCGAATGCAGCCAGCCCGACGGCAACCACAACTCCGTTGCCAACCACCAGTCCGATTGCCGTCAGTCCGGTGACACCAAGTCCCGAGGCCGCGGGTCCATTGCAAGCGGTCGCCGAGCTTGAACCCACCCAGGGCAATAACGTCAAAGGCACCGTCACCTTCACCGAAGTGGCGGATGGCGTGCGCGTAAACGCGGAGATCACGGGACTCACGCCAGGGAAGCACGGTTTTCACGTGCATGAAAAAGGCGATTGCAGCGCGCCCGACGCCACTTCCGCGGGCGATCATTTCAATCCCACGAGCAAACCGCACGGCGCGGCCGACGCGCTGGAGCGCCACGATGGCGACATGGGAAACATCGAGGCAGACGCTTCCGGTGAGGCGAAGCTGAATTACATCGATCACAACATCTCGCTCGTGGCAGGCGAACGCTCGGTCATCGGCCGCGGCGTCATCGTGCACGCGAACCCGGACGATCTCACCTCTCAGCCCAGCGGGAACGCCGGCGCGCGGGTGGCCTGTGGTGTGATCACCCGCGCTGGCGGGAGCGAGCGTTAATCGATGCGTATATTCCAGTCCGGAGCGACGCGACCGTTTTAGTAATCGCGGCGGGACTGTTCTCGTTAGTCGAGACGACGCCTGATTGCGTTCATGGCCGCGGCGAAAGCGACTGCCAGAAAACCGCCTGCCACCGCGCCGAGAATGGCGCGATGTTTCACCGCCCAAAAGGCGGGACTCGCGCGAGATGCTTGCGAATCAAATGTGCCGTGAACGCCGTGATCGCCGGGAAGTGGTTCCATCAAATTGTGCGGACGATTGGGATCCTCGGTCTCGTTCGTTTGCTGGCCGTCGTACGCAGCGCTGGCCAGGTAGCGGTCGAGCAAGCCGGGCGCTATTTTGTTCCCGACGATCGCCTGCGTGGTTGGCCATCCGGCGAAGACTTCGCGCCGTTTTTGGTGCGCGGCCCAGTAGCTTGCCCAGCCCGCAACTTCCGGCTGGAAGATCGGCGGAGGATGCGATGGTGCCGGACGTAAGGCGGAAGCCGCTGGAAGCAATCAGCACGTTTGCCGATGGTTTCGGCTCGGTGGGAGCGGAGTTCGACGAGCAGTAGGGCTTCCCGGAAACAAGGACGAGCCGCGTCAAAGCTTGCGTCGCGCGCCTGCGTTCTTCGCCGCGATCAACGGCGTTCCGATTTCACGCCCAATAGCCGCGCCACGCCTGCAGCCACGATCCCGAAGGCGAGGTGCGCGACCAGACCGCGGACGTGAGCTTCGACGGGATACTTCCGGTTATCGCCTGCGAGCCCGAGCGCCGGTCCCATGCCCTCGTCCTCCACGAGGTAGAACACAGCGCCGAACAGTGTTCCGCCGAGCAGCCAGCCGAAAGGCCAGCGCCGCGCTAACAACACGTAGGCGATGCCGCCGCCAGCGCCTAACGCAGTCATCACACCGGTCTCAAACTTTTTTTCCTGCGCGCGCGTGGGATTCTTCCCGCTGAACAGCGGCCAGACGCGTTGCGCGAGCACGATGAACGGATCGCGCGGCTCGATTGCCTCCTCGCGCAGTCTGTTCTTCGGGTCCGTGTTGTCCCACATCAATTGTGCGGTGCGCTTGAGCGCTTCGCCGCCCGCAGTTCCGGCTGCCAGGCCTATTCCGATGTCGCGTAAAGTTGATGCCATGGTGAGAAGTGGTGTGGGTGAAGGAATTGGCGCGTTAGGCGATGTGCTATCGGCGCGCGCTCATGTTCTTTTCGGGCGCCGCACACCTGATGCGTGCGCCGCTTGCTCGATGTGAGACCTGATAAGCGTGATAGCGCAGTGAAGGTGTGGTTATTTCCGCAATATTTCGGCTGCTCGGATTTTCCCGTTCGGTAACGCGCGATGCAGCACAAGTTGAAACAGTTCTACTTCAGGCGGCGCGCGATTCCATGCCCGGCCGCAGCGACCGCAATCGCGAGAAATCCGCCCGCCACCGCGCCAAGCACGGCACGATGTTTCACCGCCCAAAAGGCGGGGCTCGTGTCGGCTGCCTGGGAACCAAACGTGCCGTGCGCGCCGTGATCGCCCGGGAGTGGTTCCATTAAGTTGTGCGGGCGATTGGGATCTTCAGGCTCGTCTGTTTGCTGGCCATCGTAGGCGGTGTTGGCAAGATAGTGATCGAGCAACCCGGGCGCGATTTTGTTGCCTAGAATCGCCTGCAGGGTTGGGAGCCCCACAAAGACCTCGCGCCGCTTTTCGTGCGCGGCCCAGTAGATTGCTTCGGCCGCTACTTCGGGCTGGAAGATCGGCGGGACTGGTTGCGCCTTGCGCGGCAGCCGGCTTTTTATCCAGCCGAACTGCGGCGTATTCAGCGCGGGTAGTTGCACCATCGTGACGTGCACTTTGCTGCCGTCGTGGATTAGCTCGGAGCGGAGCGAATCGGTGAAGCCGCGCTCCGCGTGTTTCGCCGCGCAGTAAGCCGACTGCAGCGGGATAGCGCGGTAGGAAAGCGCGGAACCGACCTGCACGATCGTGCCACGGTCGCGCGGCAGCATGCGTTGCAACGCGGCGAGTGTCCCGTGCACGACGCCGAGATACGTCACTTCCGTGACGCGGCGGAACTCCTCCGCGGTCATCTCCTTGATCGGCGAGAAGACGCTCGCCATCGCGTTGTTGATCCAAATGTCGATCGCGCCAAACTCGCGCTCGACCGCTTCCGCGGCAGCCTCGACTGCGTCGGCATTAGCAACATCGACCGCGAGAACGAGCGCGCGTCCGCCGGCCTCTTCCACCTCGCGCCGCGCAGCTTCAAGTCCGTCATGGCCGCGGGCGAGCAAACCGATGCGCGCGCCGTGCTTGGCAAACTCACGCACGGTGGCGCGCCCGATACCAGCCGACGCGCCGGTGATGACGACGACTTCAGGCTGGGATGGAGCGTTCATAAGCAGGGGGATGAGATGCGGCTGCCGCAAGGGTTCGCCGATGGGATACGAAACGGCTGTGAATTCCTGCCAGGACAGGCCGGGCTGCGAGCGAGCGGTTGTAGCCGGGGGCGCCGACCCCGGCTGAGGAAGAAGTGGTTCGCCATAGGCCGGCCCGGGGGCAGCGCGCCCGGCTACAACTACTGCGCCTTCTCGAGCTTCATCGCCACGGAGTTCATGCAGTAGCGCAGGCCGGTCGGCTGCGGGCCATCGTTGAAGACGTGACCGAGATGTCCGCCGCAGCGCGCGCACAGCACTTCGGTGCGCTTCATGAAGAACTTCCGATCGGTCTCCTCGGTGACGGCTTCTTTCGCGATCGGTTGGTAGAAACTCGGCCAGCCGGTGCCTGACTCGAACTTTGTCTCCGAGCTGAACAACTCCTTCGCGCAAGCCGCGCACTTATAGATTCCCTTATCGTGATTGGCCGCGTATTCGCCGCTGCCCGCGCGCTCCGTCCCTTTTTCACGCAGGATATGATACTGCGCGGGAGTCAGCTGCTGTTTCCATTCGGCATCGGTCTTCGTAATTTTGTCGGACATATTTTGGGCGGGTTGAGTAGGGGTGTCTTCAGCGAGGCTGATCGCTATCATTGCAACGAAAGCGCAGGCAGCCAGGGGTGCGGCTAGTTTCATACAATTGAGAGCCGTGGATCGTCCGCTTATTCCCCAGTGCACGCGTTGCATCTGTTTTCCGAGGAGCGTCTTGGAATAATATCCGCGCCGTCCGCTCTAAGAAGAGTGAGATTGACGCACATCTTCGAAGCTGGCAGCGGATTCAAAATCCTCGAGACGACCGAGCGAAGCCAGACCGGCCTCCTCACCTTGGAAGTCGGCGAGGCCACCGGCGATAAGCCCAGCACGCACGCAGAGAGCGATCAGGTTCTTGTGGTCCTGCAAGGCGAGCTGACCGCGGAGGTCGGCGGCGAGAGCGAAGTCCTGGATATCGGCGATGCCGTCACGGTGCCGGCCAAAACGCCGCACCGATTCATCAATACTGGTCACGAGCGCGCGATCACTTTCAGTGTCTATGCGCTGCCCGCTTTCCCGCCAGACAAGCAGAGCGATTAACGAATGAAACCTGAATATCTCAGCTCTTCGAAGCCGCCGCGCGAGATCGGCGTCGTAAAGGTCATCGCCATCGGATTCATCGGCGGCCTTGTCGCCAGCGGAGTGAAATCGCTCTGCGAATGGATCGCGCCGCCACGCGCGCCCGGCGTGCAATCGCCTCTGGGAAATGCGCTCGATGCGATGGCGATGGGCGTCACCGGCGAGGCGATGCCGGAAGGTGCAAAATCAATCGCCGAGCCCGCGTTGCATTTTCTCTTTGGCGCTGGGGCGGGTGTTGTCTACGCGCTCATCGAGCGCAGGCTTCCGCTGATTCGCGCGGGCTACGGCACGCTTTTTGGCTTCGTCTTCTGGCTGTTGCTGCACGAGATCGCGCTGCCGCTGATGGGTTTCTCGCCCACCCCAGCGCAGATGACGCTTTGGGAGCAAGGCAACGAGCTCGTGACTCACGTCATCTTTGGCGTGGCGATCGAGTTCACGCGTCGAGCTCTCGTGCGGAAGTGGGCATGATTGTTTGTCGTCCGGGCGCGCTTTCCGCCTGCCTGTCATCCCGAGTCGGCGAAGCGCGACGAGGGACCTCGCGCAAGGTGACGGACCTGTCTCTAGTGATCAGCGTGATCGATCACCTAGCGAGAGGTCCTTAGCCGTCTGCGCGGCTCAGGATGACACCTTTCCGCGAGCCGAGGGTTTTATGACGCCGACTGAGTCCTACGATGTCATCATCATCGGCACCGGCGCCGGTGGCGGGACTTTGGCGCGTCGACTCGCGCCGAGCGGTAAGCGCATTCTCATCCTCGAGCGCGGCAATTTCCTCCCGCGCGAGAAGGAGAACTGGGAGTCCGTCGAGGTTTTCCAAAAGATGCGCTACCACACGGAGGAGAAATGGCGCGACCGGAAGGGCAAAGAGTTCATGGCGCACACCGGCTACTTCGTGGGCGGGAATACGAAGGTGTATGGCGGCGCGATGTTTCGCCTGCGCGAGCGCGACTTTGAAACGGTGCAGCACAAAGGCGGGATCTCGCCCGAGTGGCCGGTGAAGTATCGCGACTTCGAGCCCTACTACACACAGGCCGAAGCGCTCTACGAAGTGCACGGCAAACGCGGGATCGATCCGACCGAGCCCGCGATGAGCGCGGATTATCCCTTCGGGCCGCTCGCGCACGAGCCGCGCATCCAGGAGTTGCACGACAAGTTAATCAAGAACGGCCGCCAGCCGTTCCCGATCCCGCTCGCGCTCAAACGCAATGAGAGTGACCCGCTCCTGAGCAAGTGCATCCGTTGCAGCACCTGCGATGGCTTTCCTTGCCTCGTCGACGCGAAGGCCGATGCAGACCTCAACGGCGTGCGGCCGGCGATGGAGCACAGCAACGTCACGCTGGTGGTGAACGCGCGCGTGAAGCGCCTGCTCACACACGGCTCCGCGCGCGAAGTCTCCACGGTGGAAGCGGAAGTCGACGGCGAGCAGGTTTTTTTTCGCGGCGACATCGTGGTCGTCTCCGCGGGCGCGATTAACTCCGCGGCGCTCCTGCTCGCCAGCGCGTCCGACCAACATCCGAATGGACTCGCGAATTCATCCGATCAAGTCGGCCGCAATTACATGCGGCACTTGAACGACGCGATGCTCACCATTACGACGAAGCGCAACCGCACCGTCTTCCAAAAAACGCTCGCGATGAATGATTACTATTGGGGCGAGGAAGAGTTCCCGTTCCCGATGGGTCACATCCAACTGCTCGGCAAGACGGACCAAGGCACGATCGGTGCGGATGCTCCCTTCTTTGCGCCGAATGTGGCGCTCGATCAGATGGCGAAGCATTCGGTCGATTGGTGGCTCACCGCGGAAGACCTGCCGCATCCGGAGAACCGCGTGTTCCTCGGCAAGAACGGAGAGATCAACCTGCATCAGCGCGATCACTATCACGAGCACTTCGACCGGCTGCTCGCGCGCTGGACGA
>JACDCC010000264.1 GCA_013694595.1 Chthoniobacterales bacterium | reverse complement strand
CCATGCCGCGGAGCAGTTCCTGTTGCGCATCCACGTCGAGATACTCGAAAACGTCCGCCGCGAGGTCGCTGGGCAGGACGCGGAAGATGATCACCCTGTCGTTCTCCTCCACGTCGAGGATCACCTCCGCGACATCGGCCGGCGGCCAGTCGAGGAACAACTCGCGTAACGCGCCGAAATTGCGCGCCTCGATCAGGTTTTTGATTTCCGGGATGAGGATCTTGCCGACCATGCGTGCGAGGGAATCGAGTGGCCGCGAGCGAGCCTCCGAGTTCTATCATTGCCGTCTCTGAACCGCAACGCGCAGCGCACCACCCGCTGCTGATCGGTGGGAAACAGCGGCGCCTTCAAGCGCGCTAACACCGCTTGGAATTTGTGTGAATCTCGCCAAGGTGATCCCCCATGACAGCGACTCCCAACGCCTCGATGATCCGCCGCGAGAACGGCGAAGATGGCATCTGCATCTTGAGCTTCGACCGACTCGAATCCGGCGCCAACATCTTCGACGCAGCAACCATCAACAGCCTCCGCGGGCACCTCCACGCGATCGAAACCGACAGCTCAATCAAAGGCGTCATCGTCACCTCCGCGAAAAAATCCATTTTCATCGCTGGCGCCGACCTGCAGACGCTGCTCCGGCAGGCGCAAAGCGGTGAGCTGCGCGCGTTCATTGCCGAAGGCCAGAAGGTCTTCAACCGCCTCGCAGCGCTCAAGGTGCCGACCGTCGCTGCGATTCACGGTGCCTGCGCCGGCGGCGGCTACGAGATCACGCTCGCGTGCGATCATCGGGTCGCTTCGAACGATCCCGCCACGCGCATCGGCTTGCCCGAAACGACCCTCGGTCTCGTTCCCGCCTGGGGTGGAGCGACGCGCCTGCCGCGCTTGATCGGCGCGGAAGCCGCCGCGGACGTGATCCTGAAAGGAAAGCTGTACCCGGCGGACGAAGCGCTGCGCATCGGCCTCGTCGATGAAATCGTGGCGCGCGAGCAACTGCTGGACGCGGCGCGCGCACGCCTCGGCAGCGGCAAACGCACGGCGAGTGAACCACCGGCTGCGACAAAAGAACTGAGCGCGAAGCCCGATCACAATGAGGCGCCTGCTCGGGCGCTGGAGATCATCACCAAGGGCCTCAGTGGTTCGGTCGATGAGGCCTTGCGGATGGAGCTCGATGCGATTGTAGAGCTCGGCGAAACCGAGACCACGCAGAACCTGATCCGGAATTTTTTCCTCGGCGACAAGTTCCGCAAAGGAACCTCCAAGGCACCGGCGGAAAAGATCAGCCACGCTGCCGTGATTGGCTCTGGCGTGATGGGCTCCGGGATCGCGCAGTGGCTCAGCTCGCGCGGCGTCTCTGTGATTTTGCGCGACGTGAACCGCGAGCAGCTCGACCGCGGCCTGGCGAGCATCGAGAAAACCTACGGCGACGCGGTGAAGCGCGGCCTGATGAGCGAAGAGAAGGCAGCGCAGGGGCGGGCGCGCATCGTTGCTTCCACCGATCCCGGCGAGATGCGCGACATCGTGATTGTGGTTGAGGCCGCCTCGGAGAAGCTGGAGATCAAGAAGGCGATCTTCAGCGACCTGACGGCGAAGACGCCGGAAACCGCGATCCTGGCTACGAACACCTCGGCGCTCTCGATTACCGAACTCGGAGCTGCGACTGGTCAGCCGGGGCGGGTGATCGGTTTGCATTTCTTCAATCCCGTCAGTCGGATGAAGCTCGTCGAGGTGGTAGTCGGCAAGGAGACCGCACCGGAAACGGTAGAGCGTGCGCTCGCCTTCACGCGCCAGATCGCAAAGCTGCCGGTGGTGGTGCAGGACAGCCCCGGCTTCCTCGTCAATCGCGTCTTGTTCCCGTACCTGCTCGATGCGGCGGAGCTGTTCGGGCTCGGGGCCGACGCGAAGCAGATCGACGACGCGCTCCTCGCCTGGGGAATGCCGATGGGACCGCTGCGTTTGATCGATGAAATTGGCGTCGATATCACGGTAGATATCGCGGACACGCTCGAGAAGGCGTTCGGCCGCCGGAACAAAGCCGCGACTGTGTTGCATTGGCTGCGCGACGGCAAAATGCTCGGACGCAAAACGAACAGCGGCTTCTATAAGTATGAAGGCAAGTCGCAGACGCCAAACGAAGCGCTCGTGCAGTGGCGGACTGCGCTGCACGGTGATGTCGAAGCCGCGGACACAAAGAAGGGGATTCCCGCGACGGCTGACGAATTCGCGAACCGACTGATTTTCCTAATGGTCAACGAAGCCGCGCGGTGCTTGGAAGAGAAGGTCGTCGCCACGCCTGAGGACGCCGATTTCGGGATGATGATGGGCACCGGCTTTGCGCCTTTCCGTGGTGGCCCGCTCCGGTTTGCCGATTATTTTGGCCCGAAGAAGCTCGTCGAAGAAATGGACGCGCTGCATGCGCGCGCAGGCGAGGGCGATAAATTCGTGCCGACCAATCTGCTTCGCCAGCACGTACAACAAGGAACGAAGTTCTATACTACCTGAAGCGTGTCATTCCGAGCGCAGCGAAGCGTAGTCGAGGAATCCCGTGGCATAGCGTGCGATAGTGCAGCGGGATCCCTCGACTTCGCTCGGGATGACTGCCGTTGAGATTGCCCTGAACACACTATGAAATCACCGCTCGAAGCACCGCCGGAACAGATTAAAGCCGAAACTGGCAAAACCGAGCAGACGCAGGCGTCTGTCATCGACACTTCGAAGATGTCGGCCGGTAAAGCCGCTGCGCTGGAGCTCGCGGAAAGCTCGCGCGATCCGCTCGACGAGCGCGGCAGCTTTGCGAGCAATCTTTTCATCGGAAAGTTCGGTTTCGATCGCATCTTTCCCTTCCCGGATCAGTCGCCGGAAGATAAGGCGGCCGGTGAGCCGTTCCTCGCGGAGCTAAAGGCATATCTGCACGCGAACGTGAACGCGGACGAGATCGATCGGACCGGTGAGATCCCGCAGAAAAACATCGACGATCTCTTCACGATGGGCGCTTTCGCGATCAAGGTGCCGAAGCAGTACGGCGGCCTCGGGTTATCGCAGGTGAATTACGGCAAGGCGGCGATGTTGCTTGGGAGCTGGGATGCGAACCTGACTGCACTCGTCTCCGCGCATCAATCGATCGGCGTTCCGCAGCCGTTACTGCTCTTCGGGACAGAAGAACAGAAGGCGAAGTACCTCCCGCGGGTTGCGCGCCACGAAATCTCCGCGTTCGCATTGACCGAGACGAACGCCGGCTCCGATCCCGCCAACA
>JACDCC010000131.1 GCA_013694595.1 Chthoniobacterales bacterium | reverse complement strand
GTGATTGCAGGAGCGAAAGCTGCGCGGCTTTGGAAATCTCGATCGCAAAAGCCTTGTGACCATTGATGACGCGCGTCCCGGTGCGCTCGAGATGGGCCAAAAAATCGCGCGTAAAGAAAATGCCTCGTTCGTGCCCGCGCAGATAGGCGGACGCGCTCATGCGATTGAAGAGGAGGGCGTAGCCACGCGCGTCCGCCCTCACATCATAGGCGTGGCAATTCGCATCCAACCGCAGATGCGGAACCGAGCGCCGCTCCAGCTCGGCGAACAACGGGCGGAACCAATCCGGATGTTCGTAGTAGACCGCGATGGCAGAGGCTTTGTTTTCCATTCCGGGACGATCGTGGCGCGCAGCCTCCTCGGCGAGAGCACCGCGTCACAGGAGGCTTCCGCTTCCGGATTTATTCCCTGGCCACGCTCAATCGCGTGACGGCGCAACGAGCGGACCGGCCGCGCCGTCTTTTCCCGGAATAATTCCAGACCATCCCGTCCCACTTGCCAGACGGGGCCGCAAATCTCTCTGCCACGGAGCGGTTCGATCCCCGCAGACGGGTTAAAAAATCGAAAGAGAATTTTATGAAAATATCGCTCCCACACCGAACATCCCGCGCTGCGGCGACCGTGCTCGCAACGTTCGCCATCGCCATCGGCGCGGCCCGCCTGCAGGCCTCCGATCACATCGACTCGCCCACGATCACGCAGGATCGCGGCTCCGATATCGCGGACATTTACGCGTTTCTCGATCCGAACGACAACTCGCAGTCGTCCTGATCGCGAGCACGCAAGGCTTCGTCGTCTCGGGCGAGCATTTCGGGATGGTGATCTTCGATCACAACATCCGTTACCGTTTTGAAATCGAGAACGCTGGCGACGCCAGACCGGATCATCTGTTTCTCGATGTCAATTTCTCGCCGGGCTCGCATCCACGGAAGCCGAATGGGCGGTGGCGTCTGGGAGATCAGCATGGCGCTGCACGAAGAGACGTCCACCGATCAGAACCTCGGCCGCTACATGAATCACAACTGCGCCGAATACCACATCCCGGTGAACGCTGGCATCCACGGCATCAACGTCAACTTCGTGAACGAAGACGATACGATCTCGAACCCGCTCGGTGCCAAAAGGACTGGGCGAGATCGGAATCGTCGGCAGAGCAGCCGCCGTCGCGAACGCGATCTTCCCCACCACTGCGAAACGCGTGCGCGACCTGCCGATTACCTTGGACAAGGTGCTTTAGTTTTTTGGCAAGGGGCAGGCTGCGGGATCAGCGCTCTGGCTGATCTTCCTGCTTCATCCGCTCCCGCACGCCGCCTTCCACCGTCCTGCCGGACTGCACCCGGTTTGTAGAGCGTCCCCGCCGTTTGTGTCGGCGCGGATACACGTCCCTTGCGCAACATCCGTCTCACAGATCCGATTGTGTGTCGCGCACCATCTCCAGCTGTTGGAAGCTAGCGATCTCACCCGCCAGCCGAGCGAGCGATGTCATCCGGGGGGAAACCGCACGGCGGGTTTAACCCACCGCTGAACTTCGACGGAATAAGTGCTTCGCGTGTCGCTCCTACAGCCAACGCTCCGAGGTAATCTCGAGGCTTCCACTTCAAACCCAGGCCAAACTTCTATGCGCATAAATTGCTCTTCGCGTTCCGTAAGAACGCTTCTTCTCTCTTCGCTCATCATCGCCGCTGCATCGTGGGCTATCCCCTCGCACGCGCAAGGAACCACCCCCCAGCTCCTTAACATCTCCACCCGCGCTTTCATCCGGCCCGACGAGAATGTGCTCATCGGCGGCTTCATCATCAGCGGCACCGTTCCGAAGAGGGTCATCATTCGCGCAGTGGGCCCTTCCCTCAACAATTTTGGCCTTCCGCGCTTTCTGCCAGACCCCGTCCTGGAGCTGATGGATGCCAGCGGCGCCGTGATCGCCACCAACGATGATTGGATGGAAGCGTCCAATGCTGACGAAATTCGAGCCACCACGATCGCGCCGTCGAATGATCTCGAGTCGGCGCTGCTCGTCACGCTCGCCCCCGGCCAGGGTTACACGGCCATCGTCCGCGACTTCTTCGATGGAGAAATTGGCCACGCGCTCGTGGAAGTGTATGACTTGAACGAATCGGCGGCGGCGCTCCTCGCGAATATCAGCTCACGCGCCTTGGTCGATATCGGGGATAGCATCTTGATTGGCGGATTCATTCTTCGCGGCGGCAGCGGAAGCGGCGATGTGGTCGTGCGAGCGATTGGGTTTTCCCTCGGGCAAGCGGGAGTGACGAGTCCCTTGGACGATCCGACGCTTGAGCTGCGCAATGCCAACGGCGCCCTCGTCGCAGCGAACGATGACTGGCAGGACACCGACGAAGCCGGGATTCGTCAGACCGGATTGGCGCCCACCGACGAGCTGGAGTCGGCGATCGCTATCTCGCTGCCGGCGGGCAATTACACCGCGCTGGTGGCTGGCTTTGAGGGGATGGCGGGGATCGGCTTGGTCGAAGTCTATAATCTGCGGTAGGCGTCGCGCAGCTTCCCATTCGAAAACTTCTCCCCTCCGCAATCTGATATGAGGTGCGAAAAAATTCCGGGTGGTCAGCGGAATATCTCTCCTGCCTCCCCTCTCCCACGTCCGAACCCCTCCGATCTCGTCCTGCGGATTCGGAGCGCAAGTCAACAGTAACGCAGAAATTGAAAGGCATTCATGTTAGCGATTAAACATCATCGATTCACCCGCGCTGGTCGCGCCTGCCTTATGGCGGTCGGCGGCGCCGTCGGCATCACCCTCCTCGGAATCCCCAGCCTGCCTGGCTCCGATCACATCGACTCGCCCACCATCACGCAGGACCGCGGCTCCGATATCGCGGACGTATACGGATTCCTCGATCCGAACGATAACTCGCAGGTCATCCTCATCGCGAGCACGCAGGGCTTCATCGTCTCGGGCGAGCATTTCGGCCAGGTCATCTTCGATCACAATATTCGTTACCGGTTTGAAATCGAAAACACCGGCGACGCCAGACCGGACCTCTTCCTCGACATCCTTTACACGCCCGGCCTCGGCCGCGTCACTAATCAGACGGCCACCATCACGCTCCACGACCAGGGAAGCTCCAGT
>JACDCC010000084.1 GCA_013694595.1 Chthoniobacterales bacterium | reverse complement strand
CGCCAGCTGGCGTGGCGGTAAAGATCTTTTGCGGCATCGACTCGGCGAGGAACCGGAATCGATCGGCGCTTTCCCGCAGCTCCGCCTCGCTCTCCAGCAGTCTGGCATGCGCCTGCTGCAGGTCGTCCGCGCGGCGCCGATCATAAGCCCGTAGCGCGATCTCAGCCTGCATTTGCTGCCCGCGCCGTTCGATCATGTGCCAGGCTTCATCCGCCTTCCCTTCCTCGTCCTTGGCCCGAATGAAAGGTGTCACATCTTCGACTCTATGAGTGATAAAAATGAGGTCGCCGGTGTCGGAGAAGACCGGCGAATTGATCGGCGTCCAATAGCGTTCCTCGAAGCCGCCGCCTTCGCTTTCCGGCCGCTGAACGGGGTAGCGTTGCACCGGCATGAGATCGGCGGTGCGTGTGTCCCGCACACGTTCCAGCGATGCACGAACCGCGCGCACGCCATCCGCCGCGGGCTCGTCCGGGTCGTCGGGAAAAACATCGAAGACCTTCCGCCCCATGATTGCCGAGCGCTCCGTCATCGTCGCGCAGAGATACGCATCGCTCACCGCCACGATCGAGAAGTCCTCCGGAGCGAGGACGAGGTAGAGGCCCGGCGCGGATTCGAAGAGGGCGCGAAACGGCATCGCGCCGTCGTTGCGCGCGCCGGCGGCATAAACTTCCTCAGCCATCTTGCTGCAGATTAGCAGCGCGTTGCGTGCGAGGAGAGCAGTTATTTTGCGACGGCAGGATCGGGCTCGGAAGCGATGCTCGCCACGCGGCGACCGAACCAGCGACTACATCAAAGCCACACTAAAGAAGTCGCCGCGTACGAAGCCGCCAAGCTGGCCAGCGACTTGGAAGGAGGTTGCCGAGAACGGCCCGCTGCACGTCTTCAGCGGAAGCCGTTCGGTCGCACTGGTGTCCAGAGATGCGGCACCAGACGCTTGATGAATTCGCTGCGCTGTTTACTGGCGGTGCAGTGCGATTGCAGCAACATCATCATCGAAACCGTCGCCGGAAGTTTGGTCCAGCTGGGCGATGAGGCGCGGCAGGAAGTCCGCTTTTGAGCCGGTTTGCGCAAAGGATTTCGCGAGCAGGTCGGCGGTCGATCGCTCGCCGGTGTATTCTTTCGAGCTGTAGAGACCGTCGCTGTAGAGGAGCGCTGCGTCGCCGGGAGCGAGCGTTGTGACCGTCGGCTCGATGTGTAACGCCGGGTAAATTCCGATCATCGTGGCGCGCGAAGGCAGAGTCTCGATCGTGCCTTCCCGCCGTCGAATAAGGAGGGGCGGATGGCCGGCGCCGGCGAAAGACAATTCGCCGTCGGTTTTGACGACGGCACAACAGGCGGTCATGAATGCGCGGCCGTGGAGGGTGCTGTGAAACTCGGCGTTGACGCGCTCGAGGATCGCATCGGCGGTCTGGCAGCCGGTGATGGCTTGGTTGAAGAGCAACGCGACTAACGTGGTGAAAAGCGCAGCGGCGACGCCATGACCGGTGGCATCGGCGATCCAGAAAACGGAGCAATCGTCGTCCAGTTCTCGCCAGCCATAGACGTCGCCACCGACTTGGATCAGTGGCTTGTAAACCATTTCTACTTGCCAGCCTTTGAGACGCGCCGGCGCGGAGCTGACGATGGCTTGCTGGGTTGTTCGGGCGATGGCGAGATCTGCTTCCTGCGCCTTGCGCCACGCGGCCATCTCTGTGTTCTGCGCGCGTAACGCGGCGGCTAGTTGTTGCTCGCGATCGCGCGCGCGCTTTTTGTCGAGGCTCGCGCCGAGACGCGCTTTCAGCAGAGTGGGGTTGAAAGGCTTTGGCAGGTAATCTTCGGCGCCGAGTTCGAGACAGCGCACGACGGAGTCTAATTCGCTGAGAGCGGAGATCATGATGACCGGAATGTGACGCAAAGCCGGGTCGGCCTTGAGCCGCTGCAGCACTTCGTAGCCATCCATCTCGGGCATCATGATGTCGAGCAGCACAACATCGACGTCGCCGGTACGAAGTCGGTCGAGCGCCACTTGTCCATTTTCCGCGAGGGCGACCGCGTAGCCCTGCCGCTTCAACTGACGCGAGAGCACGTCGCGATTCGCCTCAACGTCATCGACAACCAGAACCAATCCTTGTGCGGCGCCGGAGCCGGATTCCCCAGCCAACAGCTTCGCCTGAATAATCTCGCCAAGCTGCCTTTCTTCTTCCCGGTTGTCGTCCGTTGCCCGCGACTGCGAGACGGAGACGACAGAATCGAAGTTGTCGTTGATGAGCGACAAAAGCTGCTGGCCCGCAGCGTGAATTTTTTGGAGATCAGCGAGGGCGTTGTCGCGCGTCGGCTCCTCCGCCTGCTCGATCAGGAGCGCGGAGAATCCGATAATGTGATTGAGCGGTGTGCGCAGATCATGGAGCAGGCTTCGCGGCAGCCGGTGTCGCTCTGTGTCGCCGGCTGGGAGCTGCGCTTCGCTCACGGTGCCGCTTTTTCGCCGCCAGCCATCTCTTTCCCACGGGAGCCCAAAAGCACTTCCATCTTGCCAAGCAGGCGAGCGAGTTCGACCGGCTTCGTGTCATAATCGTCGCAGCCGGCTTCGAGAGCTTTTTCGCGATCGCCGGACATCACGTGCGCGGTGAGCGCGATAACCGGAATGTGCTGTGTCGCCGCATCGGCCTTAAGACGGCGCGTTGCTTCCCAGCCGTCAACGGTGGGCAGGCTCATGTCCATCAGAACTAAATCAGGCGACTCGGCTTGAGCCATCGCCACGCCGCTCGGCCCATCCACCGCCAGCACGACCTCGAACCCTTTGCGCACCAATCGGCGCGAGAGCATGTCGCGGTTCATCTCGTTATCTTCGACCAGGAGGATCTTCAGCATACGCGTCCTGTCCTAACGGCACGTGGCGCAGTTGGCCACCAAGTCGCGCACCTGACCCAGCAAGGCTTCGCGCGAATCGCCGGTCTTCTGCAAAATCGTCTCGACCGAGCCACTCAGCCGCCGTCGCTCTTTCGCGCTCAGGTCTTTCGCGGTCATGACCACGATGGGGATGAAGCGCCATTCCGAACGCTGACGCACGCGATCAGCGAACTCAAAGCCGTCCATCTCCGGCATCATCAGATC
>JACDCC010000067.1 GCA_013694595.1 Chthoniobacterales bacterium | reverse complement strand
CCCGATCATCATGCTGACGGCGAAGGCGGAGGAGATCGATCGCATCGTCGGCCTGGAGGTGGGCGCGGACGATTACGTGACGAAGCCGTTCAGCCCTCGGGAGATCGTGCTGCGAGTGAAAGCGATCTTGCGGCGCGGGAAGGGCGATGTGACCGACGAGAAGATGACCTTCGGCACGATCACGGTCGATCCGTCGCGGCATCACGTCACCGTCGAGGGCAAAAAAGTGCGGCTTACGAGTGTTGAGTTCAAACTGCTTAGCATGTTGATGCTGCGCCGTGGCCGGGTCCAATCGCGCGACCGCCTGCTCAATGAAGTGTGGGGCTACGAAAGCCTGATCGATACCCGCACGGTCGACACGCACGTGCGGCGGCTCCGCAAAAAGCTCGGCAAAGCGGCGGAAGCGATCGAAACGGTGCGGGGCTTCGGCTACCGGCTGCGCGAAGGTTGAGGCGCGATGGAATCACTGGCGTTTGGAGTGGCGGGGGTGCTGATCGCCGCGATTTCTCTCGCGCTGTGGTGGCGGTGGGGCCGCCCGTGGCGCGACGTGGAGCGGATCGCTGAGGCTGCGGCGAGCGGCGAAACGCCCCCCGGGTTTCTGGTCAGCGGCAACCCTTCGGCATTGCGCGTCGGATTCGCCCTGGAAAAACTGGCGAACCGGCGGCGGGAGCTGGAAGCCCGGCTGAGCGAGGGACAGTTAAGCGTGCAGGCAGTGTTCGGCGCGATGCTTGATGGCCTCGTGGTGGTCGACGAGCGCCGCCGCATCCGGATGGTGAACCGCGAGTTCGGACGCCTCTTTGGCAGCGATCACGCGGAGCCGGGCACACCGTTGCTGGAGGTGATTGGCCATGCCTCGATGGATCGGCTGGTGACCGAGGCGATGGCGACAGGCGAGCCGCGGCGGGAGTCAATCCAAATGTCGCGAGGCCCCAGCGCCGGGCGGGAGTTGGAAGTGAGCGCGGTGCCGCTGGCCGAGCCCTCGGCCGCGAATGGAGGCGCGGTGGTTTTATTTCGCGACGTGACGCAGCTGCGACAGGCGGAAGAGATGCGGCGCGATTTTGTGGCGAACGTTTCGCATGAGCTGCGGACGCCGCTTTCCATTTTTCGCGGATACCTGGAGACGTTGCTGGATGATCCGCAACAGCCACCAGGCGAGCTGCTCCGTATCCTGGAAGTGATGGAGCGGCATTCCGATCGCCTGAACGCGCTCGTGGAGGATGTGCTTACGCTGGCGCGGCTGGAATCGCCGGAAGCAGAGCTGGACCTGGCGGAGATCCGTCTGCCGGCATTCTTCGAGACGATCATCCGAGACTGGGAGACGCGTTTGGGGGCCAGGGGGCTGCACGCTGAGCTTCATGTTTCGCCGGAGGTGACGACGCTGCAGGCCGACGAAGGTCGCTTGCAGGAAATCATCTATAATCTGCTCGATAACGCGGTAAAGTATTCGCAGCCCGGAGGCGTGGTCACGCTCCGCGCCGAGCCCGCCAGGGATGAAGAAATGGTCCGCCTCAGCGTCAGCGATCAGGGCAAGGGCATTCCCGCGGCGGATGTCCCGCGGATTTTCGAGCGTTTTTATCGCGCCGACAAAGCCCGCAGCCGCGCGCACGGCGGCACCGGTCTTGGGCTCTCGATCGTGAAGCACATCGCGCAACTCCACGGAGGGCGGGTCGAGGCAAAAAGCGAAGTCGGCCGTGGCACCACGATCAGCGTACTTTTACCGGCCGCGGAAGACGCCGATGAGGGCACCGATCCGGCTTGAAAATGATGCCCGCGGCGTCACAGAATCGTTACAGAAAAGGCGTTGCTGCTCTGCGGCGCTCCCGTTGATGCTCTGATCCCCCGATGGAAACCACCGCGCCCGATCAGCTGATGGCACCTGCCCGGGGGCGCGGCCTGATTTCCACGCGAGGCGTTGAGCAGCTGATCAAGGCGTTCTTCGGCGGGAATGCGCTGGTGGCGCTGATTGTCCTGACCTTGATCACGGTCTTCCTGTTCCGGGAAGGATTCGGGTTCTTCGGGCAAAACCTGAGCAATCTCCGGCTCTACCGGCAATCCGGCCTCGAGTACGTCGACATCATTCGCGCCCAAGGCGAACAGCACGCGACGCTGTCCCGCGCGTTAAACGAGTTGCGGCTGCGTCAGTTCCGCCGCGCCGAAACGGCAAACATTCCGCGGGAGCAGATCGATGCCGCGCTCGCGCCGTTTGATGAATTCGCCACTGCCTTCAGCGATAGCGCCATCGATCTCAATGGCCTTGTCTCTGACCTCGGGGACCAGGCGAGCGCGCAAAAGGAACAGCTTTTCGCCCGGAACGAACTGATGGCGCAAAAGCAGCATTTGGAGCGCCGCGGGGCCGCTGAGGAAGCTGCCCAGATCGCGATCCCGGAGGTAGACATGACCGCTGCGTTCGCGGCGCTGCGCACCGGCACGCCGGGCTTCGAAGCTGCGAGCGCCCAGATGACGGCGACGGTCGGCCAGCTCCTCAACACTGCTCCCACCCTGCCAAACGAGGAGGTGCAGCAGGCGTTTGAGAAATGGAAAGAGCGGGCGCGCGGGTATCTCGCTGCGCTGCCAGCGGCCGCAGAACAGTTGCGCGCCTGGTCGCCGGACGTCCCGGTGCCTTGGTATCGGGCGATCACGGCCTTCCTGTTCGGGGAGGATTGGATCACGGCGAGCTTCTGGCAGGATTGGTACGGTATCCGGCCACTGCTGGTCGGCTCAATTCTCGTGTCCGTCGTGGCGTTGACCATCGCCGTGCCGCTGGGCGTCTCCTCCGCGATTTACGTGAGCGAGATCGCTTCCCGGGAAGAAAAGCGGCTCATCAAGCCTTACATAGAATTCATCTCCGCGATTCCATCGGTGGTGCTCGGATTCTTTGGCATCGCAGTCGTGGGACAGGCCGTGCGTGCGATGTCTGAGTTGCCCATGTTCAGCTGGGTATCCTTCTTCCCGATCAGCGAGCGCCTGAATGTCTTCACGGCCGGATGCCTGCTCGCGTTGATGGCGGTGCCGACGATTTTCACCCTGGCGGAAGACGCACTACGGAACGTGCCGCGCGGCTTCAAGGAAGCGTCGTATGCTCTCGGTGCGAACCGGCTGCAAACCATCGCGCGAGTGCTCGTGCCGGCGTCGCTCTCCGGCATCGTTTCAGCCGTGCTGCTCGGGCTCGGGCGCGTGATCGGCGAGACAATGGTGGTGCTGCTCTGTGCGGGCAATCGGATCGAAATTCCCGATTTCACCCAGGGTCTCGGTGCGTTTTTTCAGCCCGTGCACACCATGACCGGTATTATCGCGCAGGAGATGGGCGAAGTGGTGCGCGGCAGCATGCATTATCGCGCGCTCTTCATGGTCGGGCTGGTGCTTTTTACGATCACCCTTGGCATCAATTACCTCGCGCAGAAACTGGTGGCGCGTTACCGGATGAGTATCGGCTGAGATGAGAAAGGCGAACATCGAAGCCAGAGGTCGTCGATGGGCACGCTGTGCCAGTCCTTTCCCACTTTTCGAGCATTCTTCGATGGTTGCCATAATCCCCTCGCGAAAATGACCACCCGCTCCTCACATGCACGCCGGAGTCGCATCGTGGAAAGCGTCCTGTTCTGGACCTTCCGGCTCGCGACCTATTTCGTGCTCGCGTGCGCGACCTACATCTTTCTCGACATCGGCATCAAGGGCAGCCGGACGGTGTTCAAGACGACACCGCCGTTCGTGAACGTGGCCTTCCTCTCCGAGCCGCCGCAGACGCTTTACGTCTTCGAGCATGAAGGAAAGAAGCTGACGCTGAGCGATCGCGAGTTCCGGGAATGGAAGACGGTGAACGGGGAACCAGCCGTGGAAGCTTCTAGTGTGGCGTATTCGGCTGGCGGGATCTGGCCCTGTATCGTGGGAACCGCGTTGCTGGTCCTCGGCTCGATGGCACTGGCGCTCGGCATTGGCATCAGCAGCGCGATTTACCTCAGCGAATACAGTCGCAACGGCCGCCTGATTCGACTGGTGCGAATCGCGATCTTGAATCTTGCCGGGGTGCCGTCAATCGTCTTCGGCCTCTTCGGTTTCGGCCTGTTCGTGATCTTCTTTGGCTGGAACGTCTCGCTCCTCGCCGGCTGGTTCACACTCGGTCTCATGATCTTACCCGCCATCATCACGGCGAGCGAAGAGTCGCTGCGGGCTGTGCCGCAGGGCCTGCGCGAAGGATCGCTGGCCCTCGGCGCGACCAAGTGGCAGACGATCCGGAAGAACGTGCTGCCCTACGCGCTCCCCGGCATTCTGACTTCATCCATCCTCGGCATCGCTCGCGTCGCGGGCGAGACAGCGCCGATCATGTTCACGGCTGCCTACGCGATGCGCGACGAGATGCCGTGGCAGGTGAGCCGCTGGAGCGAGTTTGTGTTTCAGGGTGTGATGGCGCTGCCGTATCACATTTACGTCGTCAGCTCCAAGATTCCGCAGAACGAGTACACCGAGCGGGTGCAATACGGCGCCGCATTCGTGTTTCTGGCCGTCGTGATGTTAATTGCGCTGACCTCAATCGTGTTGAGAGAACGGAGTAGGAGCAGGTTATCATGGTAAACTTGATGGAAATGCCGCCCACAGTTTCGAACCCAGGGAGAGCCACCGCGCCCGCGGCCGAAACAGAGGCGGCCGAAAACATGATCGAAATCGACAAAATCGATTTCGCCTACGGAGCCAACAAGGTGCTCCACGGCATCGACTTGAAAGTCCCCGCCCGCGCCGTGACCGCCTTCATCGGGCCCTCCGGTTGCGGCAAGACGACGTTGTTGCGTTGCCTTAATCGCATGAACGATCTCGTCGATGGCGCGCAGATTACCAGTGGTTCGATCCGCATCCAGGGCGTCGACATCAACGCTCCCGGCCTCGATGTCGTCGACCTGCGACGCCGCGTCGGCATGGTCTTCCAGAAGTCGAATCCATTTCCAAAATCGATCTACGACAATATCGCCTACGGCCTCCGCATCGCCGGCATCACGAAACGCTCCCGCATCGATGAAGCGGTCGAGAAAAGCCTGCGCGCGGCGGCGCTCTGGGACGAAGTGAAAGACCGGCTCAATGTCAGCGGCTATGGGTTGTCCGGAGGTCAGCAGCAGCGACTTTGCATCGCACGCGCGCTGGCCGTGGAGCCGGAGATCATCCTCATGGATGAGCCGTGCTCGGCCCTCGATCCAATCGCGACCGCCAAGGTGGAAGAGCTGATCCGGCAGCTGAAAGTCAACTACACCATCGTCATCGTGACGCATAACATGCAGCAGGCCGGACGCGTTTCGGACCACACCGCGTTCTTCTACCTCGGCCGGCTGATCGAGTTCAGCGACACGCGGAAGATTTTCTCGAATCCAGCGCAACGGCAGACGGAGGATTACATCACCGGACGCTTCGGCTGATCTGAGATGAGACGACGCACCAGTGCTTGCTCGTGAGATTCTTCGCTACGCTCAGAATGACACGGGAACGGACGCCCCTAACGAACCTGACAATTCAACCATGATCGCCAGTAATCACATCCTCGGGACTTTCGACGAAGCACTCAGCTCGTTGCGCAATAACGTGCTCATGATGTCGAGCCTAACGGAGCGCAGTCTCGATCGCGCCGTCGCCGGTTTACTGCAGCGCGACGAGGAGCTTTGCGTGACCGCGATCGCTGATGACGAAGAGATCGATCAACTCGAGAAGCAGGTCGATAAGGATGGCGTCGATCTCCTGCTGCGTTTCCAGCCGGTGGCGTCCGATCTTCGGCGGGTCGTTTCGGCCATGAAGCTGAGCGGCAATCTCGAGCGAATGGCGGATCAGGCGGTGAACATCGCACGGAAAGCGCGCAAGCTGAGCCGGCATCCGATGCTGCCAGAATGCGACTTCATTCAGCCGATGTACACGCATGCGATGGAGATGTTCAAGGACAGCGTGGAGGCCTACATCCGCGAAGATGTGGACCTCGCGATGGCATTGAAGCCGCGCGACAAGGTGCTGGACGAAATGAACGCGAGCGCCAGCAAACGCCTCATCCAACGCATGGCCGAAGACCCGGATCAATTACGCGGTTATCTGAATCTGATGTTCATCGCTCGGCACCTGGAGCGGGTGGGGGACCACGCGACAAACATCGCGGAGGATGCCGTCTACGCGGCAGCGGCGGAAGACATCCGGCATCAGCCGTTCGTCCCGGACCGTAGCTAGAGCAGTCGACGCGTAAAAAAGCGCCGATTTGGCGCGCGATCAGCTTTGTCTCTCAGACGTGAACCGGCTCGGAGGCAGCATCTTGTGGCGAAACCGCGCCCTGCTCGCCTGTATCACGCTCGCGATTTTCGCCGGCTCGTTAGCCGATGCCGAGGCCCGCACCCGCCGCAAGCGGTCCGCATTTCAGGTGGCGCTTCAGCCCTTCTCGATGGTGCGGTCTGCGGTCCACGCGGTGGCCGATCCGATCGTTCACAATGCTCCGCGCGCCGTAAGGCGGGTAGCGACAGCGCCGGTCCGGATCGCCCGCACTGCGGCGCGCGCGCTTCCTGCCGATCAGCCACGGTACGAAGACGCAAATGACGAAGAGGGTGACGCGGAGGATGAAGAAGAGGAAGAGAGCGCCGAATATGACGACGCCCCCGCCGCGAGCCAGCACGCGCGCATTGCGCAGCCGGTGAGCTACGGCGAACCAATCCGCGTCGCCTACGTGGTGCCGCGCGCGAAAGCAGCGCCAGCGCCACGCGCCGAGCAGGTGCAGGACGACGACGATTACGACAGC
>JACDCC010000037.1 GCA_013694595.1 Chthoniobacterales bacterium | reverse complement strand
GTCCATATGTGTTGACTCCGCATCCGGCCGGAATTCTACATACATTCTTGAAAGACGCAGCCAAACTGCTGGCCTACTTCGCTGCCACAGTGCTGTTTGGTGCGCTCCTGGCGCCGCCGCTCTATTGGTCCGTCCAATGGTTGAGCGGCCGTGGCATTCTGCCGTTCCTCGCGGAGTACGATTTCCAGCGCTTTTTCCACCGCGCCCTCCTCGTCGGCGCTTTGCTGTTCTTTTGGCCCCTGCTCCGCTGGCTGCGGATCGGCGGCTGGCGGGGGCTCGCCCTCGAGCCGAACCGGCACAGGTTCCGCGACACCGGGGTCGGGTTCCTCCTGGCGGCGATTCCCCTCCTCTGCTTCGCCTGGATGCTGCTGACGCTGGGAATCTACAGTGTGCGGTCCTCGGTTTCGGTGCTGTCACTAGGCGACAGAACGTTGACGGCGGTGGTGGTGCCATTCCTGGAGGAGCCGCTGTTTCGAGGGCTGTTTCTCGGCGTTCTGCTGCGGAGCATGGGGACTCGCGGGGCGATCTTCCTCAGCTCCGCGATCTTCTCAATTGTGCACTTCCTGAAGCCGGCGGAAGAGCCCGACCCGGTGATCACGTGGACGTCGGGGCTGGAAGCAGTCGCGAGTGCCTTTGGCCAATTTCAGGAGCCGCCGCTGGTGCTGGCCGGTTTCACCACGCTTTTTCTGCTTGGATGGATCCTGGCCGATGCGCGGGTTCGCACCCGTTCGCTGTGGTTGCCGATTGGGCTGCATTCCGGCTGGATTTTTGCCAGCGCGATCTTTAACAAGGTAGCCCGCCGCGAAGTGGAGGCGCTACCCTGGCTCGGCAAAAACCTGCTCATCGGCATCGCGCCGCTGGCGGTGGCGCTGATCAGCTGGCTCCTCCTCCGCGCCTGGTTAAAACATGTGGAAACTGCCGAAACTTGAGCCGCTGCGCGCTCTCGCGTCGCTCTTCTATCCTGCGCTTTGCTCGGTCTGCTCGGCCCCCGTCGAAGCGTCGGAGCACCTCTGTGGCCCCTGCAGCTGCAAGGCGCCGCGGATCAAAGCGCCGTTCTGCGCCCGCTGTTCGGAGCCGTTTCCGGGCGCGATCACCGACGATTTCTCCTGTGCAAACTGCTCCCACCGCGAGCTCCACTTCGAAGCAGCGGTGGCCGCTTTTCGCAGCCGCGGCGTGGTGCGCAAGATCGTGCACGAGTTCAAATACGGCCGGCAGCTTCATCTCCGGCAGCCGGTCGCGGACTGGCTGCTCGAGACCCTCGACGATCCGCGGTTACACGGCCGCCGTTTTGACGCGGTCGTGCCTGTGCCGCTGCATCCCGCGAGAAAACGCGAGCGCGGATTCAACCAGGCGGAGCTGCTGGCAGAGCTGCTGAGCGCGCGCGCGGGCGTGCCGTTGCGCAACGTGCTCGAGCGGATCCGTTACACCACCACGCAGACGGCGTTCGACCGCACGGAGCGGATGGAAAATTTACACAACGCGTTTCGTTTACGGAAAAACGCGAACGTGCGAGGTTTGCGGGTGCTGCTGATTGACGACGTCCTGACCACCGGCTCGACCCTGAGCGAATGCGCCCGCGTGCTGAAAGCCGCGGGGGCGATCTCGGTGCACGCCGCCACAGCCGCGCGCGCCTGATCCCACCTATGGCCATTTTCCAAAGACCGGCGCTCAAGACGCCGGACCGGAAGCGCGAGATGCCGCAGGGCCTGTGGCAGAAATGCCCGGGCTGCGAGGAAGTGGTCCACGAGCTCGATCTCTCGCAGAATCAGCGCGTCTGCCCCCGCTGCGACTACCACTTCTCGCAGTCGGCCAAGGAGCGCCTGCAGGACCTGCTCGATCCGGAAAGCTTCGTCGAGCGCGATGCCGATCTCCGCTCGATCGACACGTTGCGTTTCCAAGGCATGGCGACGTACAAGGACCGCCTCCGGAAATACCAGGAGAGCACCGGCCTGACGGACGCCGTGCTGAGCGGCGAAGGGTTGATCGAGGGCTACAAGGTCGCGATCGCGGTGATGGACTTCAGCTTTCTCGCGGCGACGATGGGTTCGGTGGTCGGCGAGCGCATTACCCGCATCATCGAGCACGGCACGGCCAATCGCTGCGCGGTCGTCATCGTTTCCGCTTCCGGCGGCGCCCGCATGTATGAAGGGATGCTGAGTCTCATGCAGATGGCGAAAACCAGCGGCGCCCTCGCGCGGCATGCGTGCGAAAAGCTGCCTTACATCTCCGTCCTCACGAACCCGACCACGGCCGGCGTGATGGCGAGCTTCGCCTCGTTAGGCGATGTGATCATGGCCGAGCCGCGGAGCATGGTTGGTTTCGCGGGACCGCGGGTCATCAAGGAGACGACGCACCAGGATTTGCCGGAAGGCTTCCAAACCGCTGAGTTCTTGGAAGAGCATGGCCTGATCGACCTGATCGTGCACCGCAAGAAAATGCGCGCGCAGCTCGCGCAGCTGCTCACCTACTTCTCGGGAACGCAGTGAAGGTGGGAGGGGCCTCAGGGCCGCGACCCGCTGCTGCTTACGGAGAAACCCTCCGCTGGCTTTTCGACACCCAGCTGTTCGGGATCAAGCTCGGCCTCGAAAGCATCGAGCGCCTCCTGCGCGAGCTGAACCTCCCGGCGCGCGATCAGCGCATCATCCACGTCGCCGGCACGAACGGGAAAGGGTCGGTGTGCGCGATGATTGATTCGATCTGCCGCGCCTCCGGTTATCGCTCCGGCCTCTTCACGTCCCCTCACCTCGTGACCTATCGCGAGCGAATTCAGGTGAACGGACGCATGATCAGCCAGTCGCAGGTCGCGGGTGGCCTAACGACCATTCGTGAACTGGTGCGCGATTGGGAGCCGCATCCCACCTTCTTCGAAATCACAACCGCACTCGCGTTGCAGCATTTTAAGGAGGAGCAGTGCGACGTCATCGTGCTTGAGACCGGCATGGGCGGGCGCCTGGACGCGACGAACGCGATCATGCCCGTGGTCTCGGCGATCACACCGATTGATTACGATCACCAGAAGTGGCTCGGAAATTCCCTGGCAGAAATCGCGGCGGAAAAGGCGGGCATCATCAAAGCAGGCGTCCCGGTTGTTTCGGCGGAGCAGCCGCCGGAAGCGGAAGCGATTCTGCGGGCGAAAGCCGCCGGCTGCGGCGCGCCACTGAATTTTGTGACCTCGCGATACGACGCAGCTTCAATTTCGCTGAGCGGCGCGCATCAAAAGCAGAATGCCGCTGTCGCCGTGGCGGCGATTGAGGCGGCGCAGCTCGAACTGCAGGATGGCACGATTGCACAAGGCCTCGAGGACGTCCGCTGGCCCGCGCGTTTTCAGCGCTGGGATGATCGCATCGTGATCGATGGTGGCCACAATCCCGCCGGCGCACGGGTGCTGGCGCAAACGTGGCGCGAAGCTTTCAACGACGAACCTGCGGTCGTGATCCTGGCCGTGCTGCAAGACAAGGACGCGCGAGGAATCATCCGGGCGCTCTCCGCCGTCGCGCGTGATTTCGTGTTGCCGGTTGCGCGGTCGGAACGAGCGATTCCGCCGACGGAGCTAGTCACGATCGCGCAGGCAGCGGCGCCAAACGTGCCCGTCACGATCCTTCCGTCGTTCACTGCTGCGCTTGCCCAGGCACGCAGCACGGGTCGGCCAATCCTGATCACCGGCTCCTTGCATTTTGCCGGCGAAGCGCTCGCCGCGCTCAACGGAGACCCGGACGATGTCGAAGACTGTCTGCAGTAGCTCCGGCTACTCTGTCGGCGGCGCCTCGATGCGCGGAAACAACGGCACCGGTTTTCCGACGGTATGTCCGTCTGGTAATCCACCCCACTCGGCGGCGGCTAGGGTCATTGCACCGGCACTGTTGAGTTGCGCGAAGATGCCGCGCGTGGCGTTCGGCAGAACGGGCGAGAGCAGGATGGCAATAATGCGCAGCGATTCGGCCAACGCGTAGAGCACATGGTCGAGCGCGTCGGCGCGTTCAGGATCTTTCGCCAGCTTCCATGGCGCCGTCATTTCTACGTAGGTGTTACAAGCAGTCACGAAATCAGTCACTGCCGTGAGAGCGGCTTGCACTTGGAACGTGTCGAGCTGCTCCCGGTAAGCGGAGACGGCTGCCTGCGCCTGCCCGCGCAAAGGCGACTCTCCCGCGGCGCGCCGTAACACGCCGCCGCGGTAGCGTTGCGACATGCTTAGCGAGCGGTTCAGGAGATTGCCGATCGAGTTCGCAAGGTCAGCATTGTAGCGGCCGAGGAGGCGTTCCTCTGAAAAATCAGAGTCCTTCCCCGTCGCGATGTCGCTCATCAGGTAATAGCGGAGCGCTGCCGCACCATAGGTATCCGCGAGCACGTTCGGATCAACCACATTGCCTAACGACTTGCTCATCTTTGCGCCCGAGATGTTCCACCAGCCGTGCACTACCAGACGCGGCATGTCGGCGTCGCTGAAGCCGAGCGCGTGCAGCATGATCATCCAGTAGATGCCGTGAGCGGGGATAAGGATGTCCTTGCCGATGACGATCGTGGCCGGCCACCAGCGCTGAAATTCCGGATGGTGACTGCCGGACCGCGCATCATAGCCGCCCGGCGCGAACGAGATGTAGTTCACCAAAGCATCGAACCAGACATAGGTGACAAAGTCGGCGTCGAACGGCAGCTCGATCCCCCACTCCAACCGCGACTTCGGGCGGGAGATGCAAAGGTCGCCGGCGAGCTTCTCCACTGCGTTCCGCAGCTCGCCGCGGCGAAAGTCTGGATAGACCAAGGCGGCGCGCGAGTCGATGAGGTGAAGGAGCCACTCTTTGTGCTCCGCGAGCTTGAAGTAGTAATTTTCTTGCTCGCGAAACTCGACCTGGCCCCACTCCGGCCCGAACTCGCCATCCGGGCCACGTTCCTTATCGGTGAGGAACTGCTCCTGTCGCACGCTGTAGTAGCCACCCTGCTTGTCCTTGTAGATCTTCTTCTCCTCCCACAGCCGCTGCAGGATTCGCTGGACGCAGGTTTTGTGGAGCGGCTCGGTCGTGGCGGCCCAACCGTCATACTCGACGTGGAGCTTCTTCCAGAGCGCGACGAATTGCGCCGTGATGTCGACCACGAACTGCTCCGGCGCCACGCCCTGCTTCTCCGCCGATTGCTGCACCTTCTGCCCGTGCTGATCGACGCCCGTAAGGAAAAAAACATCGTCACCGCGTAGCCGCCGGTACCGTGCGACGACATCTGCGAGCACCTTCTCGTAGGCGTGCCCGATATGCGGCGCGCCATTGGTGTAATCGATCGCGGTGGTGATGAAGGAGCGAGCGGGCATGGCGAACGAAGAGGTTGCCGGAAGCTGCGGCATCGCGCAACCTGCGCCCAACGGGCTGCCTTAGGAGCCAGAGCCGCAAGTGTCAGCCGGGGCTGGATGATGAAAGTCAATCTAACGAAAAAGTTCGCCGCGTTTTCTGAACACTGGCGGCCGAAGATTGTGGGCGAGCTCAACGGCCAGGAAGTGAAGCTGGCGAAGTTCAAGGGTGAGTTCGTCTGGCATCGCCATGAAGAAGCAGACGAGATGTTTCTGGTGTGGCGCGGACAGATGCGGGTGGAATTTCGCGATCGCGCGGTGGAGCTGAACGCGGGTGAATTTCTCGTCGTCCCGCGCGGCGTCGAGCATCGCACGGTGGCGGAGGAAGAGGCTGAAGTGGTCTTGTTTGAGCCGGCGGCGACGCGAAATACCGGCAACGTCGAGGACGACCGCCTGACTGCTCCGGCTGGGGTGCGCGTGTAGCTTTCTGGCGCCGGCTACGACTCCAGCACGATCGTCGCGACCGCGTGATGGTCAGTGTGACTGAGGCTGATCCAGACATTCACCACACCGCGCGCCGCGGCCATCTCCTTTGCGCCGCCTTCCAAGACAACGAATGGCTGCCCGCTCTCCTGCCGGTGAACGTCGACGTCGCGCCAGCCCATCGACTTGCCGATCCCGGTGCTGAACGCTTTCGAGGCCGCTTCCTTTGCGGCGAAGCGAGCCGCGAAATGGCGCGCCGGAAACTTCATCGACTGGCAGTATTCGATCTCGCCCGTGGTGAAGACGCGGTGCAGAAAACGCTCGCCGAAACGCTCGAGCGAATGATCGATCCGCGCCGTCTCCACGATGTCCACTCCCACCCCGAGGACGCTCATCCGCGGTAATTCTCCATCAGGCGGAGCATCTCCCGCACGGCGATCTCGAAGCCGACAAAGACGGACCGGGCCACAATCGAATGCCCGATGTTCAGCTCCGTCAGGTGCGGGATTTTGTGGATCTGCGCGATGTTCGTGTAGTTGATGCCGTGGCCGGCGTTGACCTGCAGGTTCAGATTTGCGGCACGCACCGCCGCGTCGCGCAGGCGATCGAGCTCGAAGCGCTTGAACTTCTCCGTAAACGCATTCGCCAGCTTCCCGGTGTGCAGCTCGACGATCTCCGCGCCGAGCTCGGCCGCCGCGTCGATCTGCTCCCGCACCGGGTCGATGAACATGCTGACGCGAACGCCCGCCGCCTGGAGCCGTTTCACCGTCGGGGTGAGTTCTTTGCGGTGCGCGATCAAATCGAGCCCGCCTTCCGTTGTGATTTCCTCACGTTTTTCCGGCACGAGACAGACTTCGTCCGGCACGATCCGCAGCGTGATATCGACGATCTCAGGCGTGTTACCGATCTCCAGGTTCAACTTGGTGATCACGCTTTCCCGCAGGCGCTCGATGTCGCGGTCGATCATGTGACGACGATCAGCGCGCAGATGCGCCGTGATGCCGTGAGCCCCGGCACGCTCGCAAATGCTGGCGATCGCGAGCGGATCCGGCTCGGCGTTTTTCGACTCGGGCATCGTGGCATACCGCGCCTGCCGGAGCGTGGCCACGTGGTCGATATTGACTCCCAGATGAAGTGCACTCACTCGCGCACAATAGGAGCCGGTCGGCTGGCGGGAGCAAGCAGCAAACCTTCCCGTGGGGCGCAGAAGGCATCCTGTTGCCGGTCGTAGCTCGTTTCTTCAGCTACCGATGAAGAAGTTTTTCCAAATCACCAAAGAGGCAGCCTCGGAGTTTTTCGCGGATGACGCGATGTCGCTGGCGGCAGCGCTTGCGCTTTACACCGTGATCGCACTCGCGCCGCTCGTGACAGTGATGCTCACCGTCGCCGGCTTGATCTTCGGCGACCAGGCGGCTCAAGGTTTCATTGCGCAGGCGGAGGGATTGATCGGCAAGTCCGGCGGTGAGGCGATCCGCGGGATCGTGGAGAACACCGACAAGAAAAGCACCGGCACGCTGCAGGC
>JACDCC010000013.1 GCA_013694595.1 Chthoniobacterales bacterium | reverse complement strand
TTCGCCGTCGGCGACTACAAAGCTGGCCGGGTGCGGGCGGTATTCGAGAGCCGGGATGAGATCGCGCGGCGCCTGCACGAGTGGGCGGCGGAAAATGCAGTGGAACTGATGAGCTGCTCGGTGTCGGCGGACGAGGGGCGATGGCGAACGCTGTTGCCGCGGCTCGGCTTTGCGTACGTGGATTCAACTTTGACCTACACGCTGCCGAAGCTGCAGACGGCAAGATTTCCGCGGAAGCACGTGCCGGTGCGGCTCGCCACCGTCGCCGATCAGGAGGCGGTGGAACGGATCTGCGAAATCGGTTTCCGGGCAGGGCGTTATCATGCGGATGCGCTATTTCCGCTGGCGCTGGCGAACAAACGGTATCGCAGATGGCTGGGGAATGAATTCAGTTCATTGAGCGACTCGAACCGGATTTACGTCGCCGGAGAGGTGGGCGCGGCGATCGGTTTCACGCACGTGCGCGTGAAGGACACGGAGGCTTACATCACGATCGGCGGCGCTGATCCCGCCGTGCAGAGCAGCGTCCTGCCGTTCGCTGTTTTCATCGGCACTTTGGAAGCTTTGCGGGACTCCGGGGTGCGGCGCGCGCAAAGCAAACTCTCCACTGGAAACACGCCGATGCTGAATCTGGCGGCATATGCGGGCTCTCGATTCTCGGAGCCGGAGATGGTGTTCCATTGGCATGCCGAAGAGGCACGGCACCTGAACAAGCTGGAGTCGCTCTTCGCGTGAGTGGGGAGTCGCGTGCCGAGGTGAAGGCTTCGCCGATCCCTTTCAATCGTCCCGCGATCGTCGGGAGCGAACTGGAGTATATGCAGGAGGCGATCGCCGCAGGCCATATCTCTGGCGATGGCGCCTTCACCGCCAGGTGTCAGGCGTTGCTGCAGCAGGAGCTTGGTGTGCAGAGCGTTCTGCTCACCACCTCCTGCACGCACGCGCTCGAGCTGGCGGCGCTGTTGTTGAACATTGAGCCAGGCGACGAAGTCATCATCCCGGCGTTTACCTTCGTCGCGACCGTGAATGCCTTTGTGCTCCGCGGGGCGCGGCCGGTGTTCATCGACATCCGTGAAGACACTCTTAACCTCGACGAAGGCCAGCTTGAACAACTGATTACCGAACGAACCAAGGCGATTGTCGTGATGCACTACGCCGGCGTCGCGTGTGAGATGGACGCGATCATGCAGATCGCGCAGCGGCATGGGATCCCGGTGGTGGAAGATAACGCGCACGGCCTGTTCGCGCGCTATCGCGGCCGTTACCTCGGCACCTTTGGAACGTTCGCGACGCAAAGTTTTCACGAAACGAAAAACTTCTCCTGCGGCGAAGGTGGCGCGTTGATCATCAACGATCCCGCACACGTGGAGCGGGCGGAGATTGTGCGCCAGAAGGGGACGGATCGCAGTCGGTTGCTGCGGGGGCAGGTCGATAAGTATACGTGGGTCGACGTCGGATCGAGCTACTCGCCGTCGGACCTTTTGGCTGCATTCTTGTATGCGCAGCTGAAGAAACTACAGGTGATCTCTGAAGCGCGTCGGCGGATCTGGGAGCGCTACCAGGCTGAGCTCGCCACATGGGCCGCTGCCAACGATATCCGGCAACCGTTCGTACCGGAGCACTGCGAGCAGCCATTCCACATCTACTATCTGGTCCTGGCTTCAGAAGCAGCGCGCGACCGGCTTATCGAGCATCTAAAAACACGAGGCATTCTCGGCGTCTTCCACTATCTGCCGCTGCATCTCTCCGCGATGGGCGTGCACTACGGAGGAAAAGTCGGGGATTGCCCGGTGACGGAGACGGTATCCGGCCGCCTGTTGCGATTGCCGTTCTATTATGACCTCTCCGACGCAGATCAGGAGCGTGTGATTTCTGCAATTCGCGATTTTGCAGCGCGATCGTGAATGTGCGGCCCATCCGCCGCAGGATTCAACGCGGAACAGCAGAGTAGCTGCTGCTGAAATATTTTCCATTAAACGTAAAAGATTATTGACTCGATGAGCGGCTCCTGTTGATTCTCGTCATTCCGCGCCCGAGAAACGGGTCTGGTGCAGCTAATAAACAATTCATGAAACTACGAAAACTCCTCGATCCCGTCCTCCGGCTTCCCGCCGGGCGTATCACGTTCGTCATCACGTCGTGCCTCGCAGCCGCAGCCGTTACGGTCGCAGCTCCGTCGCGAACCTCACAATCCACGAGCGCAGCCATTTCGACTGCGTCCGTGCATGGCATGCCCGCTCCGACAGAAGGTGACGCTCTCCCCGCGTATATGGGTGACGAGGTCAACCTCATGATCGAGCTCGATGCTCCGCCGGCTGCTACCATCTTCGCGGAGGCGCTGAAGCTGGCTGAGGCCGAAGCTGCGACGCGCATGCCTGCACCTCCGCTGGCCAATGCGCAAAACGACGTGCTCCCCCGGGTCGAGGTCGACGCGGCCGCTACGACTGCTGTCCAATCCCATATCGCGCTCCTCGATGGCACGCAGCAGGCTTTGCTGCCATCGCTGGCGAACGCTGGTGTCGACGTGCTCTACCGCACACAGCGCGCCTTCAATGGTATCGCTGTTCGGGCAGCGGCGGACCAGATCGCGGAACTCTCCAGATTGCCCGGTGTGAAATCAGTGCGTCCAATCACGCCGCTGTTTCCGAGTGCATTCAGCGACATCAACTTCCTTGGCACGCAGGCGTTCTGGAACAAGGCCAGCCCAAGCGGTGGTGGGAACGTCCAGGGTCAGGGTGTGAAGATTGCGGTGATTGATAGCGGCCTTGATTATATCCATTCGAACTTCGGCGGACCCGGCACGACTCCAGCGCAGCAAGGGATCACGGACCTCGGTCCGGTTCCGAATGCGTTTTTCCCCTCGGAGAAGGTGCCCTTCGGCTTCGATTTCGCGGGCGACGACTACGCGTTTCCCGCCACTCCGAAACCCGATAACAACCCCCTCGACAGCGCGGAGAATGGCCACGGAACCGCGGTCGCCAGCCTCGCGGCGGGCTTCGGCGTGAACTTCGGTGGCACGACCTATACTGGGCCTTACGATAACAGCACGCCCTTCGGCACGATGAAGATCGCGCCGGGATTTGCTCCGCGTGCGCAGATCATCCCACTCCGCGTCTTCGGAAAGAGTGGCTCCAGCGCGCTCGTCACGCAGGCGATCGACTACGCGATGGATCCAAACAACGACGGTAATTTTAATGACCGCGTCGATGTCATCAACATGTCGCTCGGTTCCAACAACGGCGCAGCGGACGACGCAAGTGCTGTTGCTTCATCGAATGCAGCGGCGGCCGGCATCATCGTTGTGGCCTCGGCAGGAAACGCTGGCGACACTTATTACATCACCGGCAGCCCCGGCACCGGCACCGGCACGCTCAGCGTCGCGGCCTCCTTTAACGACCAGGCCGGTTTCATTTACGACGTTAATCTGCGGGTGAACTTGCCGAGCAGACTGGCCGGTTCGAGGAGCTTCGCGATCTACGGCGCCGAGAGCCCCCGTGTTCCCGATAATACGACCCGCGACGTCGTGCAGGCACGCTCCACCGCGGATGCCAACCCTGCAGAAGGCTGCAGCGCGTTCACGAACGCGGCACAGGTGGCCGGCAAGATCGCTTTCGTGGACCGTGGTAGTTGCTCGTTTTCCCTCAAAATCCAAAACGCCCAAGCCGCTGGCGCGATTGGTGTGATCGTGGGCAACAATGCTGGTGATCCAATCAGAATGTCGGTGCCTGGCACAACGATTCCGTCAGTCATGATTTCAAAATCCGATGCTGACACGTTCAAAGCTGCAGCAGCGTTCAATCCGACGACGGGCGTGCCCGCGAACGGCGCGAACGTCACCGTGTTCAATGACAACGGCGTGATCTCCCGCGGTGGTGGTGCTGCCGACACGATGCCGACATACAGCTCGCGCGGACCGCGGCTTCAGGACAACGCGCTGAAGCCCGACATCACGGCGCCTGCTGAAGTAGTCGGCGTCGCCGCCAGCTTCAGCGGCAGCGCAGTGCAATTGTTCAACGGCACTTCCTCCTCCGCTCCACATGTCGCTGGTTCGATGGCCTTGCTCCGTCAACTCCACCCGACGTGGGGTCAGGATGAGCTTCGCTCGCTCGCGATGAACACTGCGACGAACGACCTCTTCACCTCCACTGCTCGCACGACACGCCGCGGCATATCGCGCGTCGGTGCGGGTCGTATCGACAACAGCAAATCTGCTAATGGCAACGTCATCGTCTTCAATCGCTCAAACCTCGGGCAGGTCAGCGTTTCCTTTGGCTCCGTGGAAGTGCCGGTGGACGGATCTGTGGCCGTGGCGAAGAGTGTCACGATCCGCGATAAGCGGACGTCGGGCGGCACGATCAGGTACCGGGCGACGGTCGACATGGTAAATCCAGTCGGCGACGCAAACTTCAGTGCTCCGCAGTCACTGGTCGACTCTCGACCTGGCCAGGACGTCACCTTCCCGCTGCTGTTCCGTGCAACTGGTAACACCCTGAAGCATTTGCGCGATCCGAGCGTATCCAACGGCCAAGGGGTCGGCGGCACCACCCTCGGCCGCGAGTTCCTCACTGAGGCGGCCGGCTACGGAGTTCTGACGCCGATCAGTGGTGGTGGCAGCGAACCAGCCATCCGCATTCCGCTGTATGCGACGGTGAAGCCGGTCGGCAGCATGCGCGCGGCGACGACGGAGTTCACACCGGAAGATGAGTTCGGGAACTTGTCGATCAGCTTGACTGGTGTTCCCGTGAACACCGGCACTGCCTTCCCGACTGACATTATTGGATTAGTAAAAGCGCTGGAACTGCAATATGTCAGCCCTCTGGCTGGCGACCCGCAGGCGCCTAATGATCCAGACGTGTTCAAGTATGTCGGTGTCACCAGCGATTTCGCCCGCCGTCCCGCGAGCAACAAGGAGCCGACGGTGCTGACGTTCGCAATGGAAGGCTTCGGTGATGCCAGCGTTCCTGCACTGTTCGATTCGAACAAGAACATCTACATCGACACAAACTTCGATGGGGTCGATGACTTCCGGATCTACCTGGACTCGATTCGCATCACCGGTACATCGACGCATAGCAACGTCTACTATCCGGTCGTGGCACGGTTGAATGCGCAAGGTGGGATCATCGCCGGAACCGCGTTCTACACCGGTTTCCCGACGAACCTCGTGGTAGCGAACACACGCGATGTCAACACGTTCAATAACAGCGCTGTGCTCGTAAGTGTGAGTGCCTCCGACCTCGGCTACACCGGCCAGGGGCAGTCGTTCTTCCAATACCGCGCCGGTGCGTTTAATCGCGATGGTGAGCAGAGGGATCTGACGCCTTACCAGCGGTTCGATATCGCTCGACCAGGCGTCGATGCGACCGGGCCGTCTGGTGGTTCGCTGGAGCCGTTCTACCACAACGATCTGCCGGGGACGGTGATCAATGTGGCTTTCATCGGCGCGAACTTCCGGGCGAACAACTCGAGAGGTATCTTGCTGGTGCACCGGCACAACGGTCGGGGCAACCGCACTGAGGTAGTGACACTCCGGAAACCAACGATCACCAACTTCGAGCCGGAGAGTGGTCAGGTGGGGAGCGAGGTGACGATCACCGGAAGTAACTTCGGCAATGGCACACGCGTGTTCTTCTCGCCGAATGTTCAGGCGCAGGTGCGCGTGATATCCGAGCGGACCCTGATCGCGACGGTGCCTCCTGGCGCCGTGACAGGACCGATCACGGTGCAGAACGCCGGTGGCTCGACCACGAGCACCAAGTCCTTCACGGTGTTGCCAGCTCCGGGACCGTCGCCAACACCAGGACCGACTGTATCGCCTACCGCAAAATGGGCGCCGCAGCAGAGTGTCGCACCGCAGCCATATGCGGAGCAGGACTACGAGGGCGGCGGACGTAACGAAGACTAGCCCGCGGACGTAAGCATTCAGCGCCCCCGATCGGCCGACGGCCGGTCGGGGGCGTTTGCTTTTCCGGGGTGCTGTGATTTCCCGACAGACGGCAGTCGAGGGTAGAGTCGCGCATCCTAGAGCGTGTCATGCACTTCGTCGCGCCCGCCCGGGGGTTCCCCCGCTGTAGGCCGTGGTCTCCTGACCCGGCGACGCATGATGTAGCTACGCTCCGCGTGCTCGAAGTCGCCACACCAATCCCCGCCGCGTGGGGACACGCGGCCCACACCGGCGACCACGCGAGGCAAAGCGTGACACGCTCTGCCTGTTAATTACGCGCGCTCCGTTGACGGGAGGAGCTCTCGCGAGCATATTCCGCGCTCCCCGCTTCGGGGAACCGTCTCATGGATAAAATCCGAAACATCGCCATTATTGCGCACGTCGACCACGGCAA
>JACDCC010000004.1 GCA_013694595.1 Chthoniobacterales bacterium | reverse complement strand
GACGAAGGCTCGGTGTTCAAGATCAACATGCTGCTGCGGCGTCTACCGAAGTTGAAGGCGGGACACATCGCCGCGGCGGATGCTTTCGCCGGCACGTTTCACAGCGATGAGGGATACGAGCAGATGAATGTGAGCTATCGCCAGGCAGCGGAAGGCCTGCTCCCGGAGAAGCCGCCGGGTGAGGTGTATTGCCACACGCTCACCGATGACAGCATCCTCTCGCCGGAACTGCGCACGGGGGGATTCCACACGATGACGCTATTTGGAATTGATACACCGTGGAGCTTGTTCGCGCGGGATAACCGCACGGTCCGTGCCGAGGCGGAGCAGAGATTCCTCGCCAGCATGAATCAGTGGCTCGCGGAGCCGCTGGAAGATTGCCTGGCTGTCGCACGGGACGGAAGCCTCTGTCTCGAGAGTAAGAGTCCGGTCGACATCGAGGACGCCCTCGGCCTCTACCACGGCAACATCTTCCAGGATGCGCCGACGTTTCCATTTGCAGAACACGCCGAGCAGGTCGGCACGTGGGGGGTCGAGACTGAACACGAGAACGTGTTTGTGTGCGGATCGAGTGCACATCGCGGCGGCGCGGTCAGCGGGATTCCTGGTCACAATGCGGCGATGAAGGTGCTGCAGTCATTATGATGGAGGCGGACGAGCACGGGTTGCTGGTAAGCTGTCCGCAGTGCAGCCAGCGGAATCGGCTGCGTTACGAGCGATTCGGGAGCACGTTCCGCTGCGGGAAATGTCGGACCGAATTGTCGCCGCCAGCCGTGCCGCTCGACATTGGCGACGGCAGAATCTTTGTCGGCCTAACGACACGTTGCACGCTGCCAGTGCTGGTTGATTTCTGGGCGCCATGGTGCGGGCCGTGCAAGATGGTCGCGCCGGAATTCGCCAGGGTCGCGGCGCAGAGCGCCGGCCGCTGGATCGTGGCGAAAGTGAACACCGAAGAAGCGCCGGATCTCGCGAGAAGCTTCCGTGTCACGTCCATCCCCACGATGGTCGTGATGCAAGGCGGTCGTGAGATTGCGCGTCAGGCTGGCGCGATGCCCGCGCCGCGAATCACGCAATTCGTCGAGCAGGCGACTGGCCGGTGACGCTGCCCGGCAAGCCTCTGCAGATCGCCTGGTTCCTCCTCCTGGCGATCACCGTCTGCATCGTGCTCACGGTTCGCATTCGGCTGCTCGATCTGCCGCTGGAGCGCGATGAAGGGGAGTACGCCTACGCCGGGCAGCTGCTGCTGCAGGGCGTTCCGCCATACCAGCTCGCTTACAACATGAAATTCCCCGGAACGTCCGCCGCCTACGCATTGCTGATGTCGATCTTCGGGCAAACCACGGCCGGCGTGCATCTCGGCCTCCTCGTCGTGAATGTGGCGACAATGGCCTTGGTCTTCCTGCTCGCGAAGCGACTCCTGAATTCAACCGTCGCCTGCGCTGCCGCTGCAGCCTACGCGCTGCTTTCTGTAAGCCCGTCGGGGCAGGGGTTCGCAGGTCATGCGACCCACTTCGTAGTGCTGCCGGTGTTGTGTGGCACCTGGCTTCTGCTCGTCGCGCGCGAGCGGTCGGTGGCGCTAATCTGCGCGAGCGGTGTTCTCTTCGGCCTCGGCGTGCTGATGAAACAGCCGGGTGCGGTTTTCGTGCTGTTCGCGCTGGTTTATCTCTTCTGGCGCGACTCAGCGGAGGGCCTGGATGTCCGGAGCAGGCTGGTGCGGAGTGGTGCTTTCGTTTCCGGTGCGCTGCTGCCGTTCGCGGCGATGTGTCTTCTTCTCTGGCAGGCGGGCGTGTTCCAGAAGTTCTGGTTCTGGACATTCCAGTATGCGCGCGAATACGGAACTCAGACGTCGCTATCGCAGGCGGTGCAGAATTTCGTGTTCGCGATGAAGTATGTCGTCGGTGCCGAGGCGCTGTTGTGGGCGCTGGCCGCGATCGGCGCGATCGTTTGCCTGGCGAATCTGAAGTCACACCCGCATAGGCTGCTCCTGGCGCTGCTGGTCGCAGGCGCGGTGGCTGTTCTTCCCGGGTTCCACTTTCGGCCGCACTACTTCATCCTCGTCTTGCCTGCCGTCGCTCTGCTCGTGGGAGTTGCGGCGGATCTGCGGCTCCCAAAGTTTCGCCTTCTCCCGTTGCTGTCGTTTCTGCTGGTCAGCGCCGCATTGGTCTGGCCTCTGCTCGCGCACCGCGCGTTCTTCTTCAGGCTTTCACCCGAGGCTGCGTCCCGGCACGTGTATGGCACGAACCCGTTTCCTGAATCGCTGCGGATCGGGGACTTCCTGCGGGAGAACACCACGCCGGACGACACGATCGCGGTGCTCGGCTCGGAGCCTCAAATCTACTTTTACGCAAACCGCCGTTCCGCCACCGGCTACATCTACACCTATGGGCTGATGGAACGGCACCAGTACGCCGCCCAGATGCAGCAGGAGATGGTGCGCGAGATCGTAGCCGCGCGGCCGAAGTTCATCGTCATGGTCTCAGTCGGGGCATCGTGGCTACGTCAGCCGGATTCCGACGAAACTCTGATGAATTGGTTCAACGAATACTCCACGCGTGAGCTGCAGCCGGCAGGCTATGTCGGCATCATCTCGTCGGATAACACTGAGTATTACCTGCCGTATCGCTCCGAGTCTCTCACGCCTACGGAGACGCATCTCACGATTTGGCAGCGGAAGCTTTGAGCACACCTTCGCCCTGATTTTGCCGCGCCAGCTTCAGCAAACAGCAGCATCCGACCGCCGCCTCGTGGCCGCCGTTTGCGTGCTGCTGATCGTGCTCTGTCTGCTCGTGTTCGGACAGACGCTGCGGCACGATTTCGTTAACTACGACGATCCCGAGTACGTCTATCAACATCCGAAGATTACCGCCGGTTTAAGCATCGATGGTGTGCAGTGGGCGTTCGGCAATGTGCACGCGCGCAACTGGCACCCGCTTACCACCATCTCGCACATGTTCGATGCGCAGCTGTTCGGCGTGACCGCGGGCGGGCATCACTTCACGAACGTGGCGCTCCACACCGCTGCAGCGGTTCTCCTGTTCCTGCTGCTGCGCGGCATGACCGGTGCTTTGTGGCGGAGCGCGTTCGTTGCCGCGGTCTTCGCCATTCATCCGCTGCGGGTCGAATCAGTCGCATGGGTCGCGGAGCGGAAGGATGTGCTCAGTGGGTTGCTCTTTGTGCTGACGCTCGGCGCGTATCTGCGTTACACCCGGCGGCCTTCTGCCACGCGCTATGCCGTGCTGATGGCGCTGTTCGCCCTCGGGTTACTGGCGAAGCCAATGCTCGTTACACTGCCGTTCCTCCTTCTGCTGCTCGATCTCTGGCCGCTCCAGCGCTTCACGGCTGAATCCAAATGGCGGCCGCTGATTTGGGAGAAACTACCGCTGCTTGCGCTAGCGGCCGCGGCGTCTGTCGTCACAATGCTGGTGCAGAAGACCGGCGGCGCGATGAAGGAGTCGATGCCATTCGCCTGGCGCGTAGCGAACGCGTTTGTGAGCTGCGTCGCGTACCTCCGCGACACGGTGTGGCCGACAAAGCTTGCTCCGTTTTATCCGCACCCGGAGAACCAGCTGCCCGCATGGCTGATCGCGCTCGCTATTGTTGTCGTGCTCGCAGTGACAACTGGAGCAATCGCGCGGTGGCGGAGAAGTCCTTATCTCGCCACCGGCTGGTTCTGGTTTCTCGGAATGCTGACGCCGGTGATCGGGATCGTCGAGGTCGGGGCGCAGGCGCGGGCAGACCGTTACACGTACTTGCCGCAGATCGGGCTGCTGATCTGCATCACGTGGGCAGCGGCGGAATTGTCAGCCGGATGGCGTTACCGACGTCAGGTCCTTGCCGCATCGGGGGCAATAGCGATTGTCGCCCTGGCCGCGGCGGCGTGGAGGCAGGCTGCACATTGGCGCGAGAGCGAGACACTCTGGGCGCACACGCTCCGCGTCACATCCGACAATCACGTGGCCTACAACAACATCGGTGATCTGCACTTTCAGCGCGGCGAGATAGACAAAGCATTGCCGCACTACCAAAAGGCGCTGGAGATCCGATCAGGCAGTCGCATTGCTAACTACGACTTTCTCTCCGCGTTATATCATAGCAACTATGGCAGCGCGCTGCGGCGTCTGGGCCGCGGCGAGGAGGCGATTCCGTACTACGAAAAAGCGATCGAGCTGCAGCCGGACCTCGCGGACACGTATCTGAATTACGGCGGCGCCTTGATCGAAAACGGGGCTGTGGACGAAGGCATCGCGGCGCTCCGCAGACTAGTCGAACTCGAGCCGAACCACGTGGCGGGGCAGAGCGATCTCGGCACTGCGCTGTTGCAGAAGGGAGCCGAGAAGGAGGCGCTCGAGCATTACGAGCAGGCGCTTGCCATCGAGCCACGAGCACTCACGCCGCTGAACAATCTCAGCTGGTTGTACGCGACCAGCCGCGATCCGACGATCCGCGATGGAGCGCGCGCGGTGGTGCTGGCTGAGCAGGCGACGCGCGTCGTTCCTCGCGACAACCCGATGCTGCTCCACAAGCTCGCCGCGGCGCATGCCGCGAACGGCGACTTCTCGCGCGCGATCGAAGTGGCGGAGCGTGCGCTTCGATCGGCGAGCGCGCAGGACAATTCCGGGCTAGCGCAGGAGCTGCAGCGCAATCTCAGCTCATACCGCGCGGGCAGGCCGCTCACGGACCTCCGGCGATGATGAAACGAGCAGAACTGCTCCTCGCACTCCTGATTGTTTTGGCCGCAGCCGGGCTGCATGTCATGCGGGCGACGACGGCTGGCGGGCTTTGGCGGGACGAAGCAGGTGCGGTTCAGCTCGCGCTCATGCCGGCGATATCTGACATTCCGCGGCTGCTGGAACACGAGGCTTTTCCGGTTCTCTTCTCATTCGCAGTGCGAGCATATGCCGCAGTGGTTGGCAGCAGCGACTTCGCGCTCCGGACCTTTGGGATGCTGATCGGCCTCGGTCTGCTGGCCGCTTTGTGGCTTGCGGCACGATGGCTAACTGGCGGCATTCCGCTCCTATCGCTCGCTCTTCTTGGGATCAACGCCGCCATCATTCAGTGGGCGGATTGGGCGCGTGGCCACGGCCTCGGCACACTGCTGATCCTCGTGTTCGGGTTGATCTGGAAAGTCGCCACGTTACCTTCCGCGCTGGTGGTAATCCTGGCTGCCGTCGCTGCGATCTGCAGCGTGCATACGCTCTACTACAATGCGGTGCTGCTCTTCGCGATCGGCCTCGGCGGTGCGGCAGTGGCGCTGCGGAATGGTGGCTGGAAGCGCGCTCTGCTGGTGCTGGCGATCTGCGCAGCGGCGGCCGGTTCGCTTCTGCCTTACCTGCAGACGGTCCGGAGTGCGAGCGAATGGAGCTACATCTTCACCGTTCCCGAGTTCTCGTTAGGCATCTTCTGGGAGAAACTGTCGGGTGCCTTATCCGCAGCGCCGGGAGTTCGCTGGATCTGGATTGCGCTGGCGATGGGAGCTGCTGTTGCGGCGCTCGTGCTGCAGTTCAGATCTGCCGGCCCGGCGCGCGATGTGGCACTCTACTGCCTCATCACGCTGCTGGTCTGTATTCCGGCCTACTACGCGTTCCTGCGCTTCCTGAAATATCCGACGCAGCCGTGGTATTACGTCGCGCTCGCGGCAGTAGTCGCTGTTGCCATAGACGCTGTTTTAATGTGGTCCCGCGAAGGTGGTGGAGCAGCGTTGCGCGGGTGGTGCTCGCCACGAGCATCGCCTTGTGGAGCCTGGCGCCCACCATCAGTGCGATCCGGAGCCGGCAGACGAATATCGACCTCGTCGCAGCCAGGTTGGAGGAGGCAAGCGCCGCGAGTGACCTCGTGGTGGTGATGCCGTGGTATCTCGGCGTCAGCTTCGAGCGGTATTATCGCGCCAGCGCGCCATGGATGAGTGTGCCCGCAATTGCCGATCACAAGCTCCAGCGCTACGACTTGTTTAAAGCACAAATGGAGGCGAGCGAGCCGCTCGCGCCGGTCTTCGCAGCCATGGAGAGGACGCTCCGCTCCGGGAATCGCGTCTGGCTGGTGGGCCAGCTCATGTTTCCGCAGCCGGGCGGAACTGCGCCTCGCCTCGCGCCCGCTCCAGATCCCGGCGCCGGATGGAACGAGGGTGCGTATCTCACATCCTGGATGGTGCAGACGATTGCAGTTCCTCCAGATGCACGTCTGGAGCGCTGAAGAGGTTCCTGTTGCGGTCGATCAGCCGGTAAATCCCCACGAAAACGCGCAGCTTGTCGTGGTGCGTGGCTGGCGTGGGTAGGCGCGAACGGTTCGCCGCGGCCCTGGCTGGCTCGCACGAGGCAACGCGCAGAGATGGAGAACAGCGGCCTGGCGCCGACACACGACGGTCGCCCTCACCACGCGAGGGAATGGAACTGAATTCAAAAAAAAATCCATGAAATATCTATTGATGATCCTGGCAGCTGTCGCGGTGGTTGGCTCAGTGAGCGCAACCTCCAGCACGGCAGATGACTGCTGCAATGGCGGCAGTTGCTGCATGGCGCAGAGCACCTGCTGCGCGCTGTAAGCGCGACCGCGAGTTAAACGGAGCCCCCGCTGGAGAAATCCGGCGGGGGTTTCTGTTTTCGGCCGGTGCTGCCACATCCGCGGAGCCAAACGAACTTGCCAGATGAAGCTCGCGTTGTACTAGGGCGGACCGATGCAGCACCGTTTTATGCCGCCACTCCTCCTGCTGCTGGCGGCGCTTCTATGGAGCCTGGGCGGTGTGCTCATCAAGTCGATCGACTGGCACCCGATGGCAATCGCCGGCGGACGCAGCGCAATCGCGATTCCGCTGATGCTGCTCTGCATCGGACGGCCGCAGTTCACGTTCTCGCGCGCGCAGGTCGGCGGCGCGATCGGGTATGCACTGACGGTAGCGCTGTTCGTGTTTGCGACGCGGATGACCACGGCGGCGAACGCGATTTTCCTGCAATACACGGCGCCAATTTACGTCGCGATCATTGGCCGCTGGTATCTGGGCGAACGTGCCTTGCGGATCGACTGGCTGGTGATCGCGGTCGCGCTCGGAGGAATCGGTCTGTTCTTCATGGACCAGCTCACCGCATCTGGATTCTGGGGGAATATCGTGGCGCTCGGCAGCGGGCTCGCGTTCGCGACGGTGGCACTTTTCCTCCGGAAGGAGAAGGCGGGCTCACCCGTCAGCGCGATCATTTTGGGCAACATCCTGGTCGCAGTGGCGGGCCTACCATTCATGTTCGGCACGCCGCTCGGCGCGGGGGACGGCTGGTGGTTGCTGTTGTTAGGTACCCTGCAGCTCGGGCTGCCCTATGTGCTGTATGCGATCGCGATCAAGCATGTCACTGCGCTCGAGGCGACCTTGATTCCGCTGCTGGAGCCGGTGCTCAACCCGCTCTGGGTGATGCTCGCGCTCGGCGAACGGCCCGGCCCTTGGGCGATCGTTGGCGCCGCGCTGGTCCTCGGCGCGGTGCTGGGACGAGGAGCGTTGATGATCGCGAGCGCGCGTGGCAGTCAGGCGCGGGCGGCAGCGCATTAGCTGCGGCGTTGGGTGGCGCTCCGGCGTTCATCCCGGCGGTTGGCACCGCTGATGCTTATCCAGTAGCTGTGCAGTGGTTCGTCCTTATCGCGGTTGGTTACCTCACAATCTTCGTGATGCACCTCGCTGCGACCCGCAGCCGCAAGACGGCACAGCACGGACCCTCCGCCGCTCCCTCGCCGGTCATTCATCGCGGCGACATCTCCAGCAGCTCCGCTCTCCCGAACGAAGGAGTCGACGCGCGGATCGCGCGGATCATTCGCGAGATTCCACAGCGGCGGGTTCGCCAGCACAGCCACGTCTAGCACGCGGGCGCGTTGCTGCGGAAGCCGTAGGGGCAGTTTTTGCAGCCATCCTGGCAGCAGTGACCCCGGGCGAGGAGAAACTCGCGCGATAACGCGCCGTCGGCCTCAAAGATATCGCCATCCGCCTGAGAGGAGTCGCTCTCGCAGTTCTTGTTGTCGTGTTCCATGGCGCGCCCTCTCCCGGCGAAGGCTCATGCCCGAAGCCATTCGCCGCAACCGACGCGCTTTTTCATCGCTCGTTCTTGAGATAAATCGAAGCGCCGCCAGAGTGGAACACCCCTTATGAAACTGAACGCCTCCCCGAAGACACGCCGCGCCGGCAAGTTGCTGCTCGCTGCACTCCTCTCCATTTCCATCTCAGTGCAGACCGCAGCTGCGCAAACCCGCGAAGAGCGACGACCAGACGTGAGCAACAAGGCACTTATCACCAAAGAGAAGAAGACCGAGAGCAAAACCTCGCCGGAGAAAACCGGCCCGGGGCGTGTCGTGAAGCAATACACGATCGAGCAGTTTATGGACACGACGAAGGTCGGCGGCAGCTCCTTCTCGCACGATGAAAGGGAGGTCCTGTTCCACAGCAACAAGACTGGAATCTTCAATGTCTACAGCATCCCGGTCGGCGGCGGCGAGCCGAAGCAGCTGACTAATTCCACCAAGGAAAGCACCTATCTCGTCTCGAGTTTCCCGACCGACGCCCGTTTCCTGTATACCTATGACAAGGGCGGCAACGAAAACTCGCACCTCTACTTGCGTGAACTCGACGGCACGGAGCGCGACCTGACGCCGGGCGAGAAGACGAAAGCGAACTTCCTCGGGTGGAGCCGGGACCGGAAGTCGTTCTTCTTCTCAACGAACGCCCGTGACCCGAAGTTTTTCGACATCTTCGAGATGAGCATCGCGGATCTGAAGCCGGTGCTCCTCTACCAGGATGAGACCGGCTATGAGTTCGGCGACATCTCAGACGACAAGCGATTCATCGCACTGAAGAAGAACGGCGCCTCCACCGCGGACTCCGATGTTCATCTCTACAACATCGAGACCAGGGAGATGAAGAACATCACCGAGCACACAGGCGACGTCGCGAATGATCCGCAGGCGTTTCATCCTGACTCGAAGTACCTGCTCTATCTTTCCAACCAGAGCGGCGAGTTCATGCAGATCGTGCGTTACGACCTCGCCAGCGGAAAAAAAGAGGTCGTGGAGAAAGCGGACTGGGATGTCTCGTCCACCTCCTTCTCCCGGACCGGCAAGTACCGCGTGATCGCGGTGAACGAAGACGCCCGGACCAAGATCAGGATCTACGATGAAGTGGCCGGCAAGCAGATCGAGCTGCCGACGTTACCCGACGGCGACATCACCGGCGTGCACATTTCCGCGAGCGAGACGCGGATGGCGTTCTACCACAATGGCGCGCGCTCGCCGAATAACCTCTTCGTTTACGACTTCGAGAAGAAGAACGTCGCGAAGCTGACGAACAGTCTCAGCCCGGCGATCGATCCCGCCGACCTCGTGGAGTCGCGCGTCGTCCGTTACAAGTCGTTCGATGGTCTCGAGATTCCCGGCATTCTCTACCAGCCGCATGGCGCGACGGCGGAGAACAAGGTGCCGGCGATCGTGCTCGTGCACGGCGGCCCCGGCGGGCAGGCGCGCACGCCCTATAACGCGGTGGTGCAATATCTCGCCAACCACGGCTACGCGGTGCTGGACGTGAACAACCGCGGCTCGAGCGGCTACGGCAAGACGTTCTTCACCGCCGACGACCGGAAGCACGGACGGGAGCCACTCTGGGACTGCATCGAGGCGAAGAAGTATCTCGGCTCGTTAGGCTACGTCGACACCGCTCGGATCGGAATCATGGGCGGCTCCTACGGCGGCTACATGGTCCTCGCGGCGCTCGCGTTTAAACCGGAGGAATTCGCCGTCGGCGTCGACATCTTTGGCGTCTCGAATTGGGTCCGCACGCTGCAGAGCATTCCACCTTATTGGGAATCGTTCCGGAAGGCGCTCTACACGGAAGTGGGTAATCCTGAGACCGACCTGGAGTATCTCCGTGAAACTTCGCCGCTCTTTCACGCGGACAAGATCACCAAACCGCTCATCGTGCTGCAGGGAGCGAACGACCCGCGCGTAATCAAGCCGGAGTCCGACGAGATCGTGGAAGCGATCAAAAAGAAGAACGGGATCGTGGAGTACGTGGTGTTCGATAACGAGGGCCACGGTTTCAC
>JACDCC010000412.1 GCA_013694595.1 Chthoniobacterales bacterium | reverse complement strand
TGTCGTCGTTCGAGATGTCGATCACCTTCACCTCTTTGCTGCCGAGCGTCATGATCTGGCGCACTGTTGCCGCGGTAAGCGGCTCGAAAGCGCGCGCGACCGTCGCTTCGCCATCCAGCACGTCAGCAATCAGAACCTTCGTCGCGAGCTCCTCTTCACCCAGCTTTTCACTCAGCTTCAGCGTCTCGATGTTGTAGAAAAGCTTGATGACCTCTTCGTCCGAGCCGTAGCCGAGGGCGCGAAGGAACGTCGTCGCGAGAAACTTCCGCCGGCGTTTGCGACGATCGAGATAAATGTAGAGCAGGTCGCTGGTGTCGAATTGCACCTCGATCCACGAACCGCGATCCGGAATGATCCGGAAGCTATAGAGCACCTTCCCGTTCAAGTGGATGCTCGACTCGAACGCGATGCCCGGCGAGCGATGCAGCTGCGAAACGACAACGCGTTCCGCGCCGTTGATCACGAACGTGCCCTGCGGCGTCATGAGCGGGATTTCGCCCATGTAAACTTTCTCTTCCTTCGTCCCCTTCTCCTCGCGGAGCTGGAACGTCACGTGCAACGGGGCGCTGAACGTCTGGCCCTCGCGCTGCGCCTCGAGCGCGCTCAGCTTCGGCTCGCCGATTTCGTAATGGCTGAAATCAAGCGTCGCCTTTTCGTCGTAGCTCTCGATCGGAAAAACTTCTTTGAACACGGCTTGCAGGCCGGAAACCTTGCGTTTCGAGACGGGAACGTCTTTCTGGAGGAAATCGACGTACGAATTCAGCTGCACCTCGATCAAATTTGGCGGCTCAACACCTTCTTTGATGGTTCCGAAGTAGAGGCGTTCTGCGATGGCGCTTGCTGGCATAGAGTGGGACCTGATCGTGAAACCACGCGGCACCGGAGCCACGCGGTTCTGGGGGTTATCGCATCGACCGGATGCGAAGACGACAAAACTGGCATCGAAACAGCTGTGCGTCAAATCGACCACTGCTGTCCCGGTGCCAGTCCTGGATTATTCCGTCTTGGGGCGGGTTAAAAATATATCTGTCGACTACTCTTAACGGGGAGAATTTGTGCCACAGACGCGAGCGGCGCGCAAGGGATTTCCTGCGCGCCGCTGCGTTGGTGAAAGTGTGATTACTTGATGTCGACCTTCGCGCCGGCCGCTTCGATCTTCTTTTTGATCTCTTCGGCTTCGGCCTTGGTGACGCCTTCCTTCAGCATCTTCGGAGCGCCTTCGACGAGCGCCTTGGCTTCGGCGAGACCGAGACCCGGGACTGCGCCGCGCACTTCCTTGATGACGCCGATCTTGTTGGCGCCCATCTCGGCGAGGATCACGTCGAAAGTTGTCTTCTCTTCAACTGGAGCTGCTGCCGCACCGCCGCCGCCCGCTGGAGCTGCCGCTGCCACTGGTGCCGCTGCGCTCACGCCCCATTTTTCTTCCAGCTGTTTTACCAAGCCCGCGATCTCGAGCACCGTCAGGCCGCTGAGTTGATCTACCAATGTGTTTGTATCCGCCATTTTGTTTTCCTTCTAATTGCCGCCTCCGAAAGCTTCCGGAGAATTAAGGCCGACCGCTGCCAGCCCGGACAGTTGTTGTTTGGTTGCCCCGCCCGGCTCTCGCGCCGGGCGAAATTGTTATGCCGCTGCCGGCTCCGGTGATGCCGCCGCTGCTGCTGGTGCATCGCCCCCACCCTGCTGGTCGGCCTTCGCCTGCAGCAAGCGCGCCAGCGAAGCGCCCGGCTCGTTCAGCAAACGCGCCAGTCCACTCATTGGGGACAGGAGCAATCCGAGCAGCTGTGCCAGCAACACTTCGCGCGGTGGCAGGTCGGCCAGCGCTTCCACGTCCTGCGTCGAAAGAACCGACCTATCGACCACGCCAACTTTCAGCGCCGCGATTTTGAATTCAGCCGCGAACGTTTTGAGAATTTTCGCTATCGGCGCCACGTCCGCCTGGCCAGTCACGACCGCCGTCTGTCCAGTGAGTTGGTCGCCCACGTCCGGCAACCCGCTGGTCGCCATCGCGCGCTTCAGAAAGCTGTTCTTCACCACGTGAATCTCTCCGCCGACTGGCGAGAGACGATTCCGGAGCTCGCCAAACTGCGGCACCTTCATCTTCTGGTAATCGGTCACCAGCAGGAACGTCGAGCCGTTCAGTTTCTCCGAAAGATCGGAAACGATATCTGCTTTTTCAGGTCTCATGTTAGCTCTTGTTCGTTAGATGCTGAGGTAAGGTGCCGGATCGAGCGTGATGCCGGGCGACATCGTCGCGCTCAGCGTCATGCCTTCCACGAAATGGCCTTTCGCCGTCGCCGGCCGTGCGCGGACGACTGCTTCAATCACCGCCGTGCCGTTTTCTACCAGCTGGTCTTCGGCAAACGAAAATTTCCCCACCGGCACCGCGATGTTGCCGTTCTTATCGAGCTTGAATTCAACGCGGCCCGCCTTCACCTCGCGCACCGCTTTCGCGGTGTCATCCGTCACCGTGCCGGTCTTCGGGTTCGGCATCAATCCACGGGGACCGAGCACTTTGCCGAGCTTGCGCACTTCCGCCATGGCGCCGGGCGTCGCCACCGCGACGTCAAAGTCCTGAAAGCCTTCCTGGCACTTCTGAATCATCTCCTTGTAGCCGACATATTCCGCCCCGGCCTCTTTGGCCGCGCGCGCTGCGTCGCCTTCGGCGAACACCAGCACGCGGACCTGCTTGCCACTGCCGTGAGGGAGCGGGCAGGTGCCGCGCACCATCTGGTCGGACTGCTTTGGATCAACTCCGAGGCGGAATGAGACCGTCACCGTTTGATCGAACTTCGGAGGCGACAGCTTCTTCAGCGTCGAAATGGCATCCGGAAGATTGTAAGTCTTGCTGCGATCCACCTGCTCGGCGGCCGCGCGATAACGTTTGCTACGATTAGTTGGCATGATTTTGTGCAGTGCGGACGAGCATTCGCTCTCCTGCGGGGGGCAGCGAAGAGGATGATCGACCTCGCTACGGGACGTGGAAAGTAGCGGCCTTTCCCTACTTGTCAAAACGCATTCACAGACGCGAACTTAACAAAGGCACGCTGCGCAAATAGCCCCGCCTCACGCCAGGCTTCCGGCGCGATCGCCGAAAGTCATCCGCCCGTCGGCATTTGCGCGCGCAGCGACATGCTTCCGCATTCGGGGCCACGCCACCGATGGGACGCAGACCATTCGTTGGCGATAAACGCTATTATCACCGGCAGAACGCGGTCTGGTGCGGCGACACAGCACGTGCGCCGAGGGCCGCCGTACCTGATTAGTCGACGATCTCGAGGCCCATCTGGCGGGCGGTGCCGGCGATGATTTTGAAGCCGGCCTCGTCGTTGCGCGAGTTCAGGTCTTTGCCCTTCGTTTTCACGATGTCCATGACCTGCTTGCGCGTGATTTTGCCCACTTTTATCTTGTTCGGCTCCTTGGAGCCGGCGGCGATGTTCGCGGCCTTCTTCAAGAGAATCGCAGCCGGCGGACTCTTCGTGATGAAGGTGAAGCTCTTGTCTTTGAAGACTGTAATCACGACCGGCAGAATGTCGCCGGCCTGCTTCTGCGTGGCGGCGTTAAATTCCTTGCAGAACGCCATGATATTGACGCCACGCGGCCCGAGCGCTGTGCCGACGGGCGGAGCCGGGTTTGCCTGACCCGCAGGAATTTGAAGCTTAATATGTGCGACGATTTCTTTGGCCATTCGGGGAAAGTTGAGAGTTGAGAGCGGTTAGTTGAGAGACGTGCGGCTAGCCGCGTTCCACCTGCCAGTATTCGAGTTCAACCGGAGTAGCGCGACCGAAGATCGTGACCGAGA
>JACDCC010000403.1 GCA_013694595.1 Chthoniobacterales bacterium | reverse complement strand
GATCATCAGCGCCCTTGAGCGTGAAGACCCGGTCGCCCTCCGACCCACCGAGGATTGCGTCGACCTCGCCATTGCGAATCGCTTCGATCGTCTCCGCAGCCTCGCTTAGACGGATACGTAGATCTGCGATCTCCTCCTGCAATTGCTCGTGCGTTGGCGTGAGAAAGGTCATGCGCGGGATAGTGCTGGCGATAGATCGAGCGCGACCAACACCCGATCCGTATTCGACAAGTCGCCGACCACCCGGCGAACGGGAAGCGGCATTTGCCGGACGAGCGTCGGGGCGACCACGATCTGATCCTCTCGCGCGCGCTTTGGTTGCGCGTAAAGGTCCACCACCGTGAGGGCGTAGCGGCCTTCAAGATGCGTCTCGCAGATTGCTTTCAGATTCTTGATCGCCCGGCTCGACTGCGGCGTGCTTCCCGCGACGTAGAGCCGCAGAATGCATTTCTCTTCCACACGCTCGGTGTGAGCAGCCATGGCTATCGGGTTTTGCGAGGAGCAAATGGATCAGCCTCGTGCGGACGAAGGTCGAGACCTACGAGCACGCGCTCCGTATCAGCGAGCGTGCCGATGATCTTGCGAATCGGCACGGGCAGCTTTCGCACCACCGCAGGCACGGCGAGAATCTGGTCGCCCTGCGCGAGCTGCGGATTCTTTAGCAGGTCGATGACCTCGATGTGGTAGCGCCCGGGGAGGTGCACTTCGCAGAGTTGTTCGAGATTACGAAACGCGGCGACCGATTTAGCTGTGTTGTCGGCGACGTAAAGGCGCAACTTCCACTTCGGAGGCGCTGCTGGTGCCAGTTTCGCGAGGCGGCTTTGGGCGAGTGTTTTCAAGCGCGATTTCCTCCGTGCGTCGAGACTTTGCCGAGGCTTTTTGCGCGCGGACGACGAGGCTCGATGGACTTTCGCCTTACCGCAGACTCCCGCTCTTCAGGCGCGCGGTTTGCGTGCAGCCGGTTTCCGTTGCTCTTGACCACATCGCCCTGGCGGCTGCGACCCATCGCGGCCTTGTCGAGCGCGAGCACCGCGCCGCGTTGTTTGTCCTTGCTCACGGTGCGCGTGATGATTGCTTCCTCACCCGAGAACTCGGCGCGCAAGGCGGCGATTTGCGCTTCGAGCGCGGCGCGTTTGCATCCGAGCGCCAATTGCTGCCGCTCCGCTTCTTCGTTCAGGCTCACGCGCTCAGCCAACTCGCGGCCTTCCTGCTGGACTCGCGCCGAGCCAGTGAGCATGCCGCTCGGGCCGATGTAAACATCGGTCAGCTGAATGCCGTCGTTCGAAAGAATGAACTCACGCACCTGGTTCGAGTGGCCCATCCCGCGCGACTTCAAAACGTGCAGGCCGCGGTTGCGCTCTCCGTTGCTTTCGAGATCGCGCAGCATCAGCCAAGTGTCGACGAGCGAGGAAATCGCCGCATCGGTATTTTCGAGCAAATTGCTGCTCATCTTCAGATCGGTCAGCATCGCAGTGATGCCTTTCCCTTTCAGGAAATCCATCAGCCGCATTAACGCGCCCTTCACTTCCAGCGGCGTGCCGCTCGTATCGAGGCCCGAGATCGGATCAATAATCACGACGGAGGGCCCGAATTCGCTGATCGCCTTGATCGTGCGCGCGAGATGCATCTCGAGGCCGTAATGGAACGGCCGCACGGTGTGAAACTGCAGCCGCCCTTTTTTCAACCAAGGCTCCAGCTTGATCCCGATCGTACCCATGTTGCGCATGATCTGGCTGGGCGATTCCTCGAAGGAAAAGTAGAGGCAACGCTCGCCGCGCCGGCAGGTCGCATCGGCGAAAGCGGCTGCCACGCTCGTCTTCCCCGTGCCGGCGGTGCCGGAGAGGAGGATGCTGTTCCCGCGATAAAACCCCTTGCCACCGAGCATCGTGTCGAGCCGCTCGATCCCAGTCGGGACGCGCTCCAGCGAAGCAGCGTGCTCGAGCTGCACCGACGTGATCGGCCAGATGGAGATGCCATCCTTTTCGATCAGGAACGGATATTCGTTCGTGCCATGGGTGGTGCCGCGGTATTTGACCACGCGGATGCGGCGCGTCGTGACCTGATCGACCACGCGATGATCGAGCGAGATGACGCAATCCGAGACGTATTCCTCGAGCCCGTAGCGGGTGAGCGTGCCGTCGCCGCGTTCGCCCGTTATGACGACCGTGACGCCTTTTTCCTTCAGCCAGCGAAACAGCCGAAGCAGCTCCGCGCGCACGATCGCCTGATTCGGCAGTGCCCCGAAAAGCACTTCGATCGTATCGAGCACGACGCGCTTCGCCTTGATCGAATCGATTGCGTAACCGAGCCGGATGAAGAGCCCTGCCAGATCGTATTCGCCCGTCTCTTGATATTCGGCGCGATCCACGAAAACGTGATCGACGAGCAGCTTCTTCGCCGCGACCAGCGCAGGCAGATCGAACCCTAACGAAGCGACGTTTGCCGTCAGTTCATCGGACGTTTCCTCGAAAGCCATGAAGACGCCCGGCTCACCGTATTCGGTCGCTCCGCGCACGAGAAATTCCATCCCGAGCAGCGTCTTGCCGCAGCCCGTGCCGCCGCAGACGAGCGTGGGCCGGCCGGTCGGTAAACCCCCCTCGGTGATTTCATCGAGCCCCCGAATGCCGGTCGGAGATTTCTGGAGCGATTTCATTTTGGATGGGGCGTTCGTGTTTTTCATGAGAAGGGAGGGAGCGAGGTAGGAAGGCGATCCGGAACGAAACGTGGTCCCGAGAGGACTTCCGCTGCCGGTAAGGAAGCCCGGCGCGTGCCCGCCCACTATGCGGCTACTACTGAGAAGCTCACCTAGCCGCACGGAGATGCTAGAAGAGCGATGGCGAATTCGCGCGACTGCGGTAGTCCTCGCGCCGTGGCCGTCTAACGCAAACTCCGACATTCCTCACCCGCAGCCAGCATTTCGCTCAACCGCCGTTTCAACTCCAGCGGACGGCAGGGCTTCTGCATGAACTGCGCACCCGGAATATCAATCCCCATTCGCACCAGCGCCGGCGCGGGATGACCGGAGCAGAAGAGTATCGATGCGTTCGGGAGCACACTCGTTAAGTCCTCAGCCAATTTCTGCCCGCTAAGCCCGGGCATGACAACATCGAGCATGATGAGCGCAGTCTCTGGATGCTCGCGCGCGATACGCGAAGCCTCCTCCCCATTCGCCGCCAGGAGCGCACGGTAGCCAAACATCGTGACGTAACGCTCCAGCAGCATGCGCATCGGCGGATCGTCATCGACGATCAGAATCGTTGCTGGAGTCATTCGGAGCAGGATACCTTACCGCAGAGATCTCGGAGAAAGCCGGCGATCCCGCGGTGAAACCGCTAGAGCGGTAACCGAAGAGTGTGCGCCGGAGCAGGCAGCCGGAAACGATCCAAGGCCTCCGCCCGCTCAGTGAGGACAGCGTGCACTTCCAGCGTCCGCATTCCCGCTCGGACGCGCGCGAGCAGTTCGCCACTGTCGAACGGCTTCACCAGGTAATCATCGGCCCCGGCGTCCAGCGCCTCGACTGCGTCTTCCT
>JACDCC010000377.1 GCA_013694595.1 Chthoniobacterales bacterium | reverse complement strand
GCCGTCGCGGGTTGGCTGCCGAAACTGGAACGTGAGTATGCCGGAAAAATCCGCATCCTGTTCCGCAATTTTCCTCTGCAAATGCACAACCACGCCCTCGTCGCGGCCCGCGTCGCGGAAGCCGCCGGGGTTCAGGGTAAATTCTGGGAAATGCATGACACGCTCTACCGCAATCGCGTAACCTGGGCTGAAGCAGCTGACGTCACTTCCCTCTTTGAAGGCTCGAAAGTCCGGCCTTGTGTCTCGTTAGACGTAAAGTACCATGTCGAAGCGAAGCAAAAGGGGCGCAAAGGTTTTAAAGCTTACTATCAACACTCGCTATTCGGATTCTTAGCTCTCGCGGTCCTTCGGCTTATCGCATCCGCCGGATCGGTGGCTAACGAGCCGCTCCTGCATCAGCCGCGGGAGCCTGCGCCCCGTCGACCAATCCCAGAGCCGCAAGACCGAAGGTGTATTCAAACGCTACTTCGCGCAGGCGATCGAAACGACCCGACGAGCCACCGTGCCCCGCGTCCAGGTTGATCTTGAAGAGCAGCGGGTTCTTGTCCGTCTTGGTGGCGCGCATCTTCGCGGTGAACTTCGCCGGCTCCCAATACGGCACCTGGCTGTCGTTTAACGAAGTGTAGAGCAGCATCGCCGGGTAATCCTTCGCCGCGATGTTATCGTACGGGCTGTACGTCTTCATGTATTCGTACTCCGCTTTGTTGTTCGGATTCCCCCATTCGATGTACTCGCCGGTCGTCAGGGGAAGCGTCGCGTCCGACATGGTGTTTAACATGTCCACGAAGGCCACATTCAGGATCGCCACCCTAGCCACATCGGGGAGAAGATTGATCGTGGCTCCGATCAGCAAACCACCCGCGCTGCCGCCTTGAATCACCAGCCGGTCATGCGTGGTGTATTTCTTCTCTACGAGGAAATCGGCACATGCGATGAAATCGGTAAACGTGTTCCGCTTCGTCATCATCCGGCCTTCTTCGTGCCACGCCTCCCCCAGCTCACCGCCACCGCGGATGTGCGCGATCGCATAGATCACGCCGCGATCGAGCAGCGAGATGCGGTTGGCCGAAAAAGCCGGATCGATCGAGATGCCGTAGGAGCCGTATCCATACAGCCAGGCGGGGGCGCTGCCGTCGACGGGCACATCTTTTTTGCGGACGATATCGAGCGGCACCTGTTTACCGTCCGGTGCCGTCGCCCGCACCCGCTCGACGAGGTAGCGCGCCGGATCGTACCCGCCGAGCACCTCGACCTGCTTGAGCAACTTCTTGCTCCGGCTGGCGATGCCGTACTCGAAGACGCTCGGAGGTGTAACTGGTGATTCATATTTGAAGCGGAACGTTCCGGTCTCGAATTCCGCGTTGAATTCACTGGCGGCGAGATAGGCGGGTTCCGGCAGTTCGATTCGTTCGGATGCGCGGTTGTCATAATCAGTGACTCGGAAACCGACCAACCCCTCGGCGCGCTCCACGACCACAGCATGTTTGGCGAATGCGTCGAAATCCTGGATCGTCACGCCAGCTTTGGCGGGAATGAATTCCTTCCAATGCTTCACGTCAGGCGTGGCAACGGGAGCGGTCATAACGCGAAATTCTTTCGCGCCATCGTTGGTCCGAATGTAGAAAATACCGTCGCGATGTTCGGGAAAATACCGCACCTCGTTCCGGCGCGGCGCAAGCATGCGCCACTCGCCTTTCGGATCGTCTGCCGCGACGAAACGGAACTCAGTCGTGCGACTGCTTCCGATCCCGATGAACAGAAATTTCCGGTCGCGTGAGCGATCGATCCCGACGTTGAAAAGCTCGTCCTTTTCCTCGTAGATCATCGTCGGCTTCTCTTCCCCGAGCGTGTAACGCCAGACGCGGTAATCGCGCTTCGCCTGGTCTTCGCTCACGAAGAGGATGGTCTTGTTGTCGGCCGCCCAGGCGACATCCGAGACCTTGCCGATGGGGGTTTTTACCTCCTCGCCGGTGGCGAGGTTCTTCAGGTGAAAGGCGTAATCGCGATGGCCGTTGATGTCGGTCGAGTAGGCGAGAAAGGCGTTGTCATCGCTGTAGACAAACGAACCGACAGCCATGAATTTTTGGCCCTTGGCCAGCTCGTTGACGTCGAGCACGATCTCCTCGGGCGCGTCCAGCTTCCCCTTCTTCCGGCAGTAAATCGGGTACTGCTTTCCTTCTTCAGTGCGTTGGTAAAGCCAGTAGCCACGTTGTGGATAAGGAGCAGAGATGTCGGTCTGTTTGATGCGGCCGAGCATCTCGCGATAAAGTCCGTCTTCCATCTCGCGGAACGGCGCCGTCACCGCTGCGGTGTAGGAATTTTCCGCTTTCAGATGGGCGATCACCTCCGGGTTCTCCTTCTCGCGCAGCCAGAAATACGGGTCCTCGATCTTGTCGCCGTGCAATCCAACGATCTTTTCTTTCCGTGCGGCCGCCGGTGGTTTAGCGGCATCCGGGTCGAGCTTCGGCGCTGAAGCCGGCTCCGCGGCCGGCGAAGAAAACGTGACGGTGATGACAGACATCGTGGTGAGCAAAAAGAGACGCGTATTCATTGAGCGAGAGTGTTCAACTCTCCGGACGATGCCGGTTTTGGGAAGCGATGATTTTGTCACCGGCGCAATCGACGTTAAATGAGAAGGCGATGAGTGCCTCACGATTGGACTTCGCTTTGGACGCAGAGGCGAGCCATTCACGCGCCCGCGCAGCGACGTTCCGGACGTTGCACAATGAGGTGCAGACTCCGCTCTTCATGCCAGTCGGCACGAAGGGGGCGGTGAAGGCGCAGCTCACGCGCACGCTCGAGGAATCGGGCTCGCAGATTCTGCTGGCAAACACCTATCACCTTCTGCTCCGACCGGGCGCCGAGGTGTTCCGGAAGCTGGGCGGCATCCACAAGTTCATGAGCTGGGAACGCTCCGTCCTGACCGACTCCGGCGGCTACCAGATTTTTTCGCTGCCGCATTCGCGTTCGATGAGCGAAGCCGGCGCGGTTTTTCAAAGCTATCTCGACGGCCGCACGATTCTCCTCAGCCCGGAGCTGAGCATCGAGACGCAGAAAGCGATCGGGAGCGACATCATGATGGCGCTTGATCATTGCGTGGCGTCGACCGCGGACGAACTAACGGCGCGCGCGGCGATGGAAATCACGCAGCGATGGGCGGCGCGCAGCCTCGCTGCCCGGGGAGAGTCGCCGCAGGCGATGTTTGCGATCGTGCAGGGGGCGCTCTCGCCGGAGCTGCGGCGCCAAAGCGCGGCGCAACTGCTGGAGCTGCCGTTCGACGGCTTCGCGATCGGCGGATTGGCGGTGGGTGAGACAAAAGGGGAACGCGAAGACGTGTGCGAACTCACCGCCGAGCTCCTGCCGCGGGAGCAACCGCGCTACCTGATGGGTGTCGGCACTCCGCTCGACATCCTCGAAGCGGTGCATCGCGGCGTCGACATGTTCGACTGCATCATGCCGACGCAGCTCGCGCAGCGCGGCGGCGCGTTCACCTCACGCGGTTTCCTGCAGATGCGCCGCGGGGTTTACAAGTTCTCCGACGAAACACTCGACCCGGAGTGCACCTGCCCGACATGTGCTCAATACTCGCGCGCCTATTTGCACCACCTCACGAAGTCCTCGGAGACGCTCGGTTGGCAGCTGCTCGGGCAGCACAACTTCTACTTCTATCACCAACTGATGCGGGACATCCGCGCCAGCATCCTGGCCGATCGGTTCCTCGATCTCTACCGCGAGAAGCGCGTGTTTCTCGATGAGCCGGATCTCGACAATCCGATCCAGCTGCCGAAGCCGAAACGCAGGCGCCCGCAGTCGATCGGCAACTACGAGGTGCACATTGCGCGCGAAGGCTTCGGCAGCATCCGGCAGATTTCTTCCGGCGAGATCATGCACATGCGGACGCCCCCGATGGAGGAAGCGCAACGGCTTTACGTGGAGCAGTCGAATCTCGCGGTGCGGCTCCGGGTTGCGGAGGAAAATGTCGAATCCGGAGAACCGCTCGTGATCTGGGATGTCGGTCTGGGTGCGGCCGCAAATGCAATGGCCGCGATCCGCTGCTACGAAGAAGCGGCGGCGAGCGGACCGGTGCGGCCGATGCAGATCATCAGCTTCGAAAACGATCTCGATTCGTTGAAGCTCGCGCTGCTGCACAACGATCTTTTCCCGTATCTGCGTCACGCCGGGCCGGCCGCCATCGTGGAGCAGGGACAGTGGCAATCGAGGCAGCACGCGACCCTGAACTGGCTGCTGATTTCGGGCGATTTTCTCGAGACGATGAGGCACGCTCCCGCCCGACCCGATTTGATCTTCTACGACATGTTTTCGAGCAAGAGCGCGGGCGACGCGTGGACGCCGGAAGCGTTCCGGCGGCTGTTCGCGATCTGTGGCGCGCGCGACGTGGAGCTGTTTACCTACACCTGCTCGACGGCGGTGCGCGCGGGTTTGCTCGCGGCAGGGTTTTTCGTCGCGCGCGGACGGAGCATGGGAGCGAAAGAGGAGACCACGATCGCGTTCACATGCCGCGCTCCCGATGCCGCAACGGCTTCGCAGCACACGCTCCTCGCATCGGATTGGATCGAGCGCTGGAACCGCTCGCAGGCGAAGTTCCCGGCGGCGATTGCCGCAGAGCAACGCGCGGCGTTCGAGGACGTCATTCGTGGCCACGCGCAATTCCGTGAGGCGCAAGCAGGGCGAGACACTTCGCTGGTGTAAATGTATTCTGCGGACATGCGAAACAAGCCGACCGGACCTGCGATCACCCGCTTTGCGTTCGCGTCCGTGTTGGCAGTTCTTCTCTTTTTAGGCGCGGGCTGCGGGGGCGGGACGAAGCCAATTGTCGGCAAGTGGAAGACGGGCAGTGAGCAGAACGCCGTCACGTGGGAATTCCTCGAAAATGGTGCGGCGCTCTCGGGCAACATTCGCGGCAAGTACACCCTCGGCGATCAAAACCGCATTAAGATCCAAACGCCGCATGCGACGTTCGTGTATCAGCTGAAATTCGCCGGCGATCGGATGATCTGGGTGGATCCGAAGGGAACGCGCATGGAGCTGACGAGAGTGCAGTAAGCGACCACGGCCGTGGATCAATCTCCCTTGAGGACCGCTAAAGCCGAAGCCGACTCGTTAGGCCGGCCGTTTCAGTTTACCGGGCGGCTTCGCAGTTTCCGTTACGCGCTCGCCGGCATTTGGCGGATGATCCATTGCCAGCACAACGCGTGGATTCACGCCGCCGCAACGCTGGTGGTGTTCGCTGCCGGCTTCCTGCTGCGCGTCTCGTTGGCCGACTGGTGCTGGATCATTCTTGCCGTCTCGATCGTCTGGACGGCGGAAGCGTTGAACACCGCCTTCGAATTCCTGGCCGACGCAGCGTCACCGGACTTTCATCCGCTCGTGCGCGACGCCAAGAACGTGGCGGCCGGCGCCGTCCTGATCACGGCGGTGGCCGCGGCGATCATCGGCGGCATCATCTTCTGGCCGCATTTGGTTGAGTTGTTCTCGCCGCAATAGCACGTCAGTTTGAGTGTGGGGAGCGGACTGCGAAGACTCGCGGGTGAAAACTGACGGGTACGGCGACGGGATCCCTCGACTTCGCTCGGGATGACGGCGGGATGCACTACGCGGTCGTAGCGGCCGCGCCTTCGGCGAAGTTGCCGAGCTTGCGGAACTTGTCGTAGCGGGTGTTCAGAAGATCGTCGAGCGACTGGGCTGTTAGCCGCGCCAGATTTCGGCGCAAGGCACTGCCGAGATGCGCCGCCGCCAGATCGTGATCGCGATGCGCGCCGCCTTCCGGTTCCGCCACGATTTCATCGACGACGCCAAGTCGCACCAGATCGTCTGCGGTGAGCTTCAGGGCCTCGGCGGCTTCCGGCGCGTGGCGGCGGTCTTTCCAGAGAATGGCGGAGCACGCTTCCGGGCTGATGACGGAGTAATACGAGTTCTCGAGAATCATGACGCGATCCGCGACGCCAATCCCGAGCGCGCCGCCGGAGCCGCCCTCGCCGATCACAACAGCGATGATCGGGACGCGCAGGTTCATCATCTCGCGCAGGTTCACCGCGATCGCTTCCGCGATGTGACGCTCTTCCGAGCCGATCCCGGGATAGGCGCCGGGCGTATCGATGAGACAAAGCACCGGCAAGGCGAACTTCTCCGCCATCTTCATGATCCGCAGCGCCTTGCGGTAACCTTCCGGATAGGCACAGCCGAAATTTCGCAGCACGTTCTCCTTCGTGTTGCGCCCTTTCTGTTGCGTGATTACCGCGCAGCGATACTGTCCGATCTTCGCGAGGCCGCAGGGCATTGCCTTGTCGTCACCGAAGACGCGGTCGCCGTGCAGCTCCGTCCAATCGGTGAAGCAGCGCGCGATGTAATCGAGCGCGAACGGGCGTTGGATGTGCCGGGCGATCTGCACCCGCTGCCACGCGGTCAGATTGTCGTAAATGTCGCGGCGCGTTTCGCGGATCTTATTCTCCATCGAGCCGACCTCGCCCTCGAAATCGAGCGCGTGCTCGCTCGAATGGTTCTTCAGGTCCTGGAGGCGCCGCTGCAGCTCTAGGATCGGCTTTTCAAAATCGAGCGGCTGAACTTCCATCGCTAATCCGTAATGGTGACAGCGGTCTTGCTGTTGACAAGGCCACTCAGCTCCTCGACGTCCGCCGCTGCCATTCCCAATCCCGTCGGTGGCGGAGGAACCCCTCCCGGTTCAGCCATGTTCGGCGTCGGTTCGGGATAGAGATAGTAGCCGGGCGCCGCGAGCCGAATCCAGCGAAAGCTGCCGACGTATTCCTTGGTGCCGAAGCCGACCCGTTTTCCGTCACGCCAGGCGAAAATCTCCGCTACCTTCGTGGTGATCTGGGGCGCCTGCTTCGGCCCGAGCTTCACCGTCTGCACCTTGTAGCGCTTGAAGAACACGCCCTTGTCGAGCAGCACGACCGTTTGTGCCTTGCGCTGGATGAAGAGCGAAAACTGCGGATGTGAGATGAGCAGGCGATCGCCAATCCTCAGCATCGTGCCGCTGAGATTGTTCGTCCGCATGATCAGCTCAGGCGTGGTCTTCATCTTGTTCGCCACGCGGGCGAGGACGTCGCCGCTTTTCACCACGTAATCCTCCTTCTCGGGTGAGGGATATTTCGAGAGCAGGATCGCGATGTTCACGTCGCCGAGCAGGTCTTTCGCCTCCTCGGCGCGCGGCGCGTTCGGATACTTCTGCAGGTAAGCGGTCAGAGCGACGCGGGCGTCGGCCAGCTTGCCTTCCTCGCGCAGTTTGGCCGCGGCCTGGAACTCAGGCAGGCTGGAATCGATTCGTGGTTCGTCCGGCACTTCGCCGCTCTTCTCGGCGCGCACCGCCAGCTCCGGCTTCACGATGATGTGATAACCGAAGAAGGCCGCGCTGCCGAAGATTACGACCGCGAGCAGGAGAGCGAAGAGCCATTTCATGAGCGCAGCGGACGAAGATCAATCCTGAATCGGTTTTGCGCCGCGCGTGGTCGCGCCGCTCGCGCGAGCCCGGCGCGAAACCACGCTGTCCTTTCCGCGGCAGCTGAGCGCCGCCTCAGGAGAAAGTTTCCCAGGCAGCGGGGCCCGGCCGCGGCTCCCCGTCTTTTCCCCACGTGAAGTGGCAATCCTGGCAGTAAAATTGTTTCGGGAACATTTTCGCAGCGAAGAGGATGCTCGTCAGCCACGGCGTCAGGAATTTGCGGGTGAGCTGTGGGTATTCGATCCGCGGCGATTTGCATTGCGGGCAGCGAATCGCGGCGCCGATCTCCGGGTCGCTCGTCTCCCATTCCGTCAGCAACTGGTTCGCCTTCTGGAAGTCGTCTTCGTCGACCGTGACCTTGGCGTTCGCGTGCGCCTCCGAGAGGGTCGCAACCGATTGCAGACGCCCCTCGTTGTGGACGTCGGCCTTCACGCCGGACTCCTGCAAACGCTTCTTGAGATGCTTGGCTTTCGCCGGGTCGTCGAACGTCGCAATTGTCACCATAAGATCGGTCCTCGAGTCGCTGCTCTCGCCGTCAGATCAAACATCAACAAATCGCGGAGCGCAAGAAACGTCGCGAGTGACAGCGCAGTTGCGGCGTCATTCCGAGCGCAGCGGAGCGGAGCCGAGGAACCCCGCGGCATGACTGATCGGTAGCGCCACAGGATCCCTGGACTTCGCTCGGGATGACGGGCCATGCCCGCTGGAGTGGGCGCGCAGTTTTCGCCGCCGCGTTTTCACCCGTGTGCCGGCGGGAACCACTGGTAAAGCATGAAATAAACGAGCACGCCGGTGACCGAAACATAGAGCCAGATCGGCATCGTCCAGCGACCGATTCGGCGGTGTTTATCCCAGCGGCGGCGGAACACCGGCACCAGCGTCACGATCACGAGGGGAAGGATGGCGAACGCCAGCAGCACGTGCGTGATGAGGATCGAAAAGTAGATCGGCCGAATGATCCCCTGCGCCGTGAAGCGCGTGGAGCCGGTGTGCGCGTGGTAAATCAAATAACTGACCAGAAACGCTGTGGACGTGACGAGCGCCGTCACCATGCAAGCGATGTGTTGGCGCCAATAGCCGCGCCGGATCGCATACCAACCGGTCGCGAGGAAGATAGTGCTGAGCGAGTTCAGCGAAGCATTCAGCGCCGGCAGATCTGAGATCGTCATTTCGCGCGTAGTGTAGCCGAAAAAACGCTGCCGCGCTTGCATCGTGCGACAGGTGGGAAGCGAGCTCGCTTGAAATAGCCGTCGCCTCGTAGCACTGAAGGACTCATGCCGTCGACGCTTCTCGAGCCGCCCGAACGGCCGCGCGTCTCGAAGTCGCGCTACCGCCGCTGGAACTGGCGCCGGCAACTCAAAGCGACTGGGCTGCGGCTCGTGCTCCTTGCGGTGCTGGCTGCGGCGATTTGGGGCGCCTGGTATCTCGCGAACAAAGGCTTCGGCCGGCAGTGGCGGCTTACCGTCGTGGAGGAGCTTCGAAAGCGGGGCGTCGAAGCTTCCGTGCGCCGCCTCACGCTAGATCCGTTTCGGGGTCTGGTCGCGCAGGACGTTCGGATCTACGACTTCGAGAATCGCGATCACCCGCTCGCGGTCATCAGCGAAGTCTCGCTCGATATCAATTACGCCGCGCTCCTGCATCGGCAGCCGTTTCTGAACGCGCTCGATATCCGCGATGCCGACGTCACCTTCCCGAACCCCGGCGGCGATCGGAACGCGCCGCGCGCGCAGCTGAAGCAATTCCGGGCGCACATCTATTTCCCACCGGAGCAGATCCACATCAGCCAGGCGGAAGGAATTTTCTGCGGGGTGCGAATCTCCGCCACCGGCCAGCTGATCAAGCGCAATGATTATCGCCCGGCGCGCGTCGTCCCGGAGGAGGAATGGCGGCAGCGCATGCAGCTGTTGCAACGAATCGCGGCGGAGCTCGGCCGGTTTGATTTCGCCGGCGGCCCGCCGTCGCTGCAGGTCAAATTCACCGGTGATGTCGCGCAGATGCAGCACGCGCACATCGAAGCAACGTTAGGCGCCGAGCGGGTCCGCCGTGGCGCCTATGAGATCGTGACGCTGGCTGCAGCAGGCGAATGGCTCGATGGCAAACTGGACCTCACACGCTGCGAATGGAGAGACGCTGCCGGCGGTTTCTCCGGCCGGGCGAGCTGGAACTCCGCTACGCAGCAAGCCGATTTTCAGGCGCACAGCTCGGCGAATGTAAAGGCGTTGCTGGACGCCTTCGGGTTCGAGAAATTTCTCGCCGACACGACGTTCGCCTCATCCCCGGCGCTGGAGTTCTCGGGCGCGGCGAACTTCTCGGGAGCGGCGCCGCGCGTGAACGTTTTCGGACACGCCGAGCTCGGAGCATTCAACTACAAAAGCGTCCCGCTGCTCAGCTTGAGCGCCGCGTTCTCGTGGGATGGAGTGCGCACCATGCTGCGCGACGTGCGGGTGCGGCATGAGACCGGTGAGATCCTGCTGGACGTCTTCGACGCGCCGGGAGATTTCCGGCTGAACGTGGAAAGCAGCGTGAATCCGGCTGCGTTCCGGCCGCTGGCTCCGCCGGGCGTCCAGAAGTTTCTCGGCGAATGGGAATGGCTGCGCACGCCCGCGATCCGGATGGCGCTGCGCGGACCCGAGCGCAACCCCGGCAAATGGAGCGGCGAAGGAACGGTGGCGCTCCAGCGGACCCGCTTCCGCGGCGTCTGGATGAACCGCGCGACGGCTGATGTGCGACTGGAACCGGGCGCGGTCACATTCAACAATCTGCAGGTGACGCGGGATGAAGGCTCCGGCACCGGCGCGTTTACCTACGACTTCGCCCGCCACGAAGTGCGCGTGGATGACGTGAAGACGACGCTGCGGCCGGCCGACGCGATTTATTGGATCGAGCCAAAGCTGTTCAAGGTGGTCACGCCTTATAAATTCCGCAGCGCACCGCAACTCACCGCGCACGGCGTGGTCACATTCAAGGGCCGTCGCGAGACACGCCTCGAGATCGGCGTCGATGCTCCGGATGGAATGGACTACGTGTTTCTCGGCAAGAATTTGCCGTTCGATCGTGTCGGCGGTCGGTTGTTAATCACCGACGACCGGGTGCAGCTCACGCCAGTGGACGGCACGCTCTTTGGCGGGACGGTCCGCGGCACTGCCGATATTTCTGTCGCGAAAGAAGACCCGCGCTACCACGCCAGCGTGTCGGTGGAAGGCGTGGATTTCCCGCGCCTCACCGATTTCTACTTCGACTTTGAGACGGCGCGCGGGCAGCTGTCGGGGACCTATGATTTCCAAGCTCTGGGAAATGACACGCGCACGATGCTCGGTCGGGGCAAGATTAAGGTGGCGAACGGCGACGTCTTCGCGATTCCCATCTTTGGCCCGCTTTCAGGGTTGGTCGCGGCGATTATCCCCGGGGCCGGCTACAGTGTGGCGAAGGAGGCGACAGCGACTTTCGAGGTCAAAGAAGGTGTGATCCACACCGACGACTTCCGCGTTTCCGGCAAACTCTTCGGGATGAAAGGCAATGGCGATATCCATTTCCTCGATAACCGACTCGACTTCGACGTCCGCATCGATGCGCGCGGTCCCGGTGTGGTACTCACGCCGATGTACAAGCTCTTCGAATACAAAGGCGAAGGCAGCCTCTCAAAACCGAACTGGCACCCGAAGAGATTCTAGCCACTCCGTGTCATGTCGAGCGAAGCCGAGACATCCCGCTACGAAACCGAGGGCTCAGCCACGGGATTTCTCGACTTCGCTCCGCTCCGCTCGAAATGACAAGACTCCTGCTGGGCGCCCACACTTCCATCGGCGGTGGCCTGCATCGCGCGATCGAGCGTTCCTGCTCCATCAGCTGCACAGCGATGCAGATTTTCGTGAAGAACAACATGCAGTGGTTCGCGCGGCCGCTCGATCGGGCGGAGATCACCGCTTTTCTGCGACACGCGCAACGCTGCCAGCTCGACAGCGTCTTCGCACATTCGAACTACCTCATCAACCTCGCCGCCACGAACCCTCAGTTTCACGCGAACTCACTCCGTGCGCTGTCGGAAGAGCTCATCCGCGCAGATCAGCTGGAGCTGCCGTTCCTCGTGCTCCATCCCGGCGCGCATCTCGGCGCGGGCGAGGAAGCAGGGCTCGAAAAAATCGTCGTTTCGATCGACGCCGTGCACACCGTGCTGCCGAAAACGAAGACACGCATCGCGCTGGAGACGACCGCCGGCCAGGGCTCCTGTCTCGGCTGCACGTTCCAGCAGTTAGCCTACATCATCGAGAATGTGCAGGAGCCCGAGCGGCTCTGCGTTTGCCTCGACACTGCGCATGTCTTCGAGGCCGGCTACGATTTGAGCAGCGAGGCGGGCACGCGCAAGATGTTCGCGGAGTTCGATCGCATCATCGGCCTCGAGCATCTCGCCGCACTCCACCTGAACGATTCAAAAACCGCGCGCGGCTCACGCGTGGATCGGCACGAGCACATCGGCCAAGGGAAGGTCGGGTTGCACGCGTTTCGCGTCATCATGCGCGACCGGCGTTTTCGCAAAATCCCGAAGGTGCTCGAAACGCCGAAAGGCAAGGAGCTGCTCGAAGACGTGGAAAATATGAAGACGCTGCGCGAGCTGGTGGCTTGAGGCGCGCGCCACAATTTTGTGCCGTGTGGGCGTTCTCCAACTGTCATTCCGACCGGAGCGAAGCGAAGTGGAGGAATCCCGTGGCGACACCTTCGAGCAACGCTGCGGGATTCCTCGGCTTCGCTCGGAATGACAGCGGGGGAGGTCAGGCAACATTGTCGCCGCTCAGCCGGCGCCGCCGCCTTCCGGCCCAAAGTTGCCGCAGCACGACGCGATCGGACTCCTCGAGCCCGATGAACTTCCAGGCGCCAATGTAGGCGGCGAGGAACGTCAGCCCGGAAGCGAGCTCGCCGTGCCAGCCTTCGATCAGCAGGCGCAACGGCAACGCCAGCGCCATCGCGATCGCGAACGCCACCGCCGGCCGCACGAGCGCACGCCACGGCCAATGCCAGTCAAACAACACCCGCAACTCGACGTAACGCAGCACCCCCTGCGTCACGTAAGCGAGCACCATGCAGAGTGCCGCACCGGTCGCGCCGAGCCAAGGGATCAGCAGCAGGCTGGCGCCAAACTGCAGGACCACCGTGGCGCCGGAGTTGATCAGGTTCAGCTTGGGCCGCTCGATCATGATCACCGTTTCGGCGAGGCCGACGAAGCTGTTCGTGGCGTGTGCGACCGCGAGCAGCGCCACCCACGGCGCACCCGCTTCGAAGCCGGGCCCGAAGATCCGCAAGCCGATTCCACCCGCGAGGCAAAGCACGCCCATCAGCGGCAGTTGCGCCGCCAGCACCCAGCGGCCGAGCTGCGCGAAGCTCTGTTCCATCGCGCGGCGATCCCGCACCGCCGACTGCCGCGCGATGATCGGCGTGAACATCGGATCGAACGCCTGCCGCACTTTCCGCATCCCACCCGCGACTTCGACCGACGCGACGAAGATGCCGATGGTGCCGAGCGTCACACCCGCCCGCGACCCGAGGAATCCCAGAAGCAACACGTCCATGCGCATGATCAGGATGTTGAGCAGGCTGTAGATCGCGATCGGAGCGGAGAAACGAAGAATCGCGGGGCGAGTTGCCGGCGCTGAATCGCTCGGTGTTTGGACAAACAGGCTCCGCGCCAGCAGCAACGCCATCAGCCCACCGGCTCCGGTTCCGACCAGCACCGCCACCACCGGCGCGAGACTTTGCAAGCCGATCGCCACCGCGACGAGCAACGCCGCAATCGTCCCGAAGGTCTCCGTGAAGCCCTTCGAAAACAGGTCGTGCTTCATCACCTTCATGCCGCGCGAGACCCCGTTGCTGATGCGGTAGAGGGCGATGCCGGGCAGAGCCAGCAGCATCAGCGATGTGCTGCGGATCAGCTCCGGCCGGACGCCATAGCGCTCGCCGATCAGCTGAAAACCGAGGATGCCGAGCAGCGCGATCGCGACGCTGAAGAGCAAACCGAACGTGACTGCTCGACGCAGCAGCGCGCGGCTGCCGCTCGTATCGCCTTGCGCCTGGCGGCCGGAGACGAGCGCGATCGTGCTCGTGTCCATCCCGAACACGCCCAACTTGCTGAGCAGGTCCGTAGTCGACCACGCAATGCCGAAAGTGCCGAGCGTGGCGGTGCCGAGCAGCCGCGCGATCAGGAACGTGAAGATCCCGCGCAGGTTCGCCGCAACGAGAGCGACGGTGTTCACGATCGCGCCGCGGGCGAGCTCGGTGCCGGTGCTGGTGTGGGTCTCGACGGCTTCGCGTAAAGCAACGTCGTCATCCGGCGGTTTCATGTGCGGGAGAGATGTAGCTCACCCTCCAGCGGAGCGCACGCGCGATGAAGATTGCCGCTCCGGGACGACAGACGTGAAGCCGTTTGCCGTCTCAGCGGCTGCGGGTAGGAAGTGTTTGTTGATTGTCAGTTGCCCCTTACCTGGCGCTGCGCGTCCTCCTCTCCCTGAGGGAGAGGATTAAGGTGAGGGCGAATCTGCCGTGCAGGCTGACAATGCGCGAACACTACCCTGCGGGTAGCGGAAAGCGCTGGGTTCCTTACTTCAGAAAGCGGATCGTTAGCGGGTAACGATACAGCTGACCTTCGCTCGCGCGCAGCGAGGCGAGAATCACGAACACCACATTCAAGACGTGAAGAATCGGCAGGAGGACGAACCCGATCAGCACCAGCATGAGAACGCCTGCGATGATGCTGTAGATCAACATCGAGAGCTGGAAGTTCAGCGCCTCTTTGCCGTGCTCGTCGATCTCCGCCGATTCCGCCCGTTTCATCAGCCAGACGACCAGCGGCGCCAGGATGTGACCGCCCAGCGGCACAAAGAAGCCGAGCAACGCGCTCGCGTGGCACAGCACGGTCCAGGTCCGGAGGCTCGGACTGCTCGTGGGCGGTAATCCCGGCGCAGGTTCCTGTTGCATAGTCAGTCTGCTTTCACGCGCTCGATGTGCGCGCCCAGAGCGCCGAGTTTTTCGTCAAGGTGCTCGTAGCCGCGATCGATGTGGTAAACGCGGCTGATCTCCGTCACGCCCTCAGCTTTCAAGCCGGCCAACACCAGGGCTGCCGAAGCGCGCAAATCGCTCGCCATCACCGGCGCGCCGAGCAGCTTCTCCACGCCATGGATGGTGGCGGTCGCGCCTTCGATCTCCACCTGCGCGCCCATGCGCTTCAACTCCGCGAGATGCATGTAGCGTTGCGGAAAGATGTTTTCGGTGACGACGCTGATGCCTTCCGTCGTCGACAGCAGCGCGCACATCTGCGCCTGCATATCGGTCGGGAACCCGGGATACGGCTCGGTCGCAATCTTGAGCGGCTTCGAGGAACCGTTCGGCGAAACGGTGATCGAGTGGTCCTTCGTCGCGATATGGAAGCCAGCCTCAGTCAGAGCATCCGTGACTGCTGTGACATGCTTCGGCTCCACGCGGTTGAGCGTGACGCCCTTTCCACACACCGCCCCCGCGACAAGGAACGTGCCCGCTTCGATGCGATCCGGGATGATGTCGTGCTCGGCGCCGTGCAATTCCTTCACGCCTTCGATGATCAGCCGACGCGTGCCCGCGCCCTCGATCTTCGCCCCCATCTTGTTCAGGAAATCCGCGAGATCGCAGACCTCCGGTTCGGCGGCGGCGCCTTCGATGACGGTCGTGCCTTCCGCGAGCACCGCGGCCATCATCACGTTGTCGGTGCCGAGAACCGTGGGGCCGAACTTGCCGCGCAAATTGATCACTGCGCCTTCGAGTTTCTGGGCAAACATCCGCACGTTGCCGTTCTCGACACGAATGGCGGCGCCCAGCGCTTCGAAGCCTTTGAGATGCAGGTCGATCGGCCGGTCGCCAATGATGCAGCCGCCGGGCAACGACACCGTCGCTTCGCGGCAGCGCGCCAGGAGCGGGCCGAGCACGCAAACTGACGCGCGCATGCGCCGCACCACGTCGTACGGCGCCGTCGATTCCACCTTCTCCGCCTGCACCGCCACTGTGCCGCTCGCCCGCTCCACGGACGCACCGAGGTGGGTGAGGATCTGCACCATGTAGTTGGTGTCGCTGAGATCGGGCACGTGCCGCAGGACGCATTGATCCTTCGTCAGCAGTGTCGCAGCGAGGATCGGCAGGGCCGAGTTCTTCGACCCGCTGATCTTGATCGAACCGGAGAGCGGATAACCGCCGTGAACGAGAATCTTATCCATACGTTGCGAACAGGAATCGTGTCACACGCGCGAAATCGTGTCTTGAAGAAATATTTTTGTAGCCTTGCTCCGCCAGAAACGCCGAAAGGCCCTCCGCCTGCCCGATTCCGATCTCCAGCGCGAGCACGCCGCCGGGTCGAAGATGCCCCGGCGCCGGGACGATGAGTGCCCGGATCAGTTCGTCCCCGTTCGGCCCGCCGAACAGGGCCGCCTCTGGATCGCGCAACACTTCCCGCGAAAGGGTCGCGCGTTCTGTGGAGGCCACGTAGGGCAGGTTCGCCACGATGACATCAAAGCTGCCGTCCACCTGCTCCAAAAGGTTGCTCCGGGCGAACCGCACCCGTTCACTCAGCTTCAGCTGAGCAGCATTCTCGCGAGCCAAGGCGAGCGCCTCGTCCGAGATATCGATGGCATGCACTTCCGCCTCGGGAAACTGCGCCGCCAGCGTGAGGGCAAGCACCCCGCTACCGGTCCCGACGTCCACCACCCGCAAGTCCGCGTTCCGCATGGCGCATTCCACGATCAGCATTTCTGCGAGCTCCTCCGTCTCCGGCCGCGGGATCAGCGCGCGCTTATCGCAAATGAAGAGGCGTCCGCAAAATTCGACGGTTCCGAGCAGATGCTGGAGCGGCTCGCTTTGACCCCGGCGGCGCACCACGTCGCGGAGCGGCGCGAGTTCCGCTTCCGTCAACTGCCGTTCGAACTCCAGATAAAGGTCAATCCGTTTCACGCCTAACGAGTGCGCCAGCAGATGCTCCGCATTCAACCTCGGACTCTCGATCTCCCGCTTTTTGAAGTACGCGGTGGTCGATTGCAGCACTTCGAGAACGGTCATGAGTCAGCGGCTAGCGGCCGCCTATCTTGACATCCGGGAGCAAATCGGCAAGCAGGCGGCGAACACGCGAACCGAAGCACTCGGGCTGACATGTAGAAGTGGCGCGAAACACAACGCCGGCGCGGCAGTCATCGGCCGCCGCTACAGGAGAGAATCAGCCGATTAGATTGGCGGGTCGCCCCGGGCAACGATGAATCACTCCTACCCGCACCACGCGATCAAGTGTTCGCCCGATCCTCTGCTCGACCTTCGTTCCGGCGGCGCAGGTATTCGCCGCGAAATTGCTCCAGCCGGCGGAGATCGCTGACGTCCTTCTCCCGACCGGTGGCACGTTTGCTCGCGATGATGTCATCCAGAGAAGCAACCGGAAAGCGTCCGCCCGCCAGAACACTTCGGCTTTTTGCCGCCTCGAAACTCTCAATCCCGTCAGGGGCGTGGATGAGATCGAGCGCGAATGGTCCCTGCTTCATCAAAACGATCTCGCTGCCGGCGAGGATCGAGACCGTCAACGCCGGATCGAGCTCGAAGCCGAGTGCGGCCAAGGCCTGCAGCACCCGCGCTGCATTTTCGGCCGAACGAGGGAGAAACACGTCCACATCCTGGGTCGTATCCGGGTAGCCCAGCAGGATCGCGCCGCTCTTGCCGATGAAGAGGTAGTCCACTCCTGCCCGTGCAAACGAGGCCGCCAGTTCCTCTGCCTGCGAGGGCGTGAACTTGCTCGCCGGCATATCACCGGGAGCCCGCCGACGTAGCGGGTCGATACCCGAGATAAGGCGGCAGAGCTTCTTCGCACCACTGCCGATACTCTGCCATCGTCCCAAAGGCGCGAACCGGCTCGTCGTCGAGCACCGGCTTATGAACATGGCAGAAGCCGTACTTGATGCGGGTCGCGACATCGCGGGCGAGCTGCCGCCGGCATTCCTCTCGCCACTGGAGTTCCTCAGAAGCTCGCACGGCGGAATATACTAAGCCGCGGGCCGCCTGCCACACCAGCACCGAGTTTTTGACCTCCTCGCCGCACGAGCTCGCGCAGCGGGGCAAGCTCCGGTTTGGTCAGCTGCCGCTCGAACTCCAGATAGAGCTCGATGCGGTTCCGCCCGAGCAAATGGGCCAGCAGATGCTCCGCGTTCAACCGCGACTCTCAATCTCCCGCTCCTTGAAGTACGCGGTCGTCGATTGCAGCACTTGGAGACCGGTCATGTTACAGCGGGCGCGTATGTGACATCCGGGAGCGAATCGGCAAGCAGGCGACGAACACAAGATTGAGCGTTGACGACGCGTCATATTTTCCTGTATCGGCTGCTGGGCCGCTTCGTGCGCGCGTGAAAATATTCATATTGGATTCGGTGGCGCGGTTCTTATGATATCCGGCGGCACGATATTCAATGCCGGCGCAATCGGAATCCTCGATCCTGCGTATGGCGCACATGGGATAGTTATCAACTCGGGCAGCTTTACGCTTACAGGGGTTTTTGTTCGATAATAACAACGGCAAAGGGATCTGGGTCGCGAATTCTGGCATAAGCCGCTGCTCGATTCATCACAACGGCCAGGGCGCCAGCTTGTTGGGAGAGGGCTTCATTTGCTCGAATAACAATTTTTACGCTAATTCCCAAGCGAACGCGGTTTCTCCGAGCTCCCCGAATTACATCTACGATCACAATATTTTTTGAGCTTCTCGGTACTGGCGGCGCGTGCGATCAACAACCCCGGCAGAGCTCTTTATGAGCTCTTCGCCTACAGGGTGATACTCGGCTTTGTCACCTCGTATTTTACCACCCGATGCAACTCACACGCGAACACCTCGTCTGGGCGTATCGCCTGTTCCTCGACCGCGAGCCAGAATCGGAGGACGTCATCAAGAGGCAGCTGCAGGGACTGAGTTCCGTCAAGGAGCTCCGACGGCAATTCGTAAACTCTGCAGAATTCCGGTCGCAGGCGGAAGTAATTGCCAGCTCCGACAAGTGCAACATCGTGATAAAAGAGATCGCGGAGCATTTGCGCCTCTTCGTAGATCTGTCTGACCGTCACATCGGCTGGAATATCGTCAATGACTCCTACGAGCCGGAAGAACGGGAATTTGTACTCCAAGCGCTCGACGACCGCGCTTCCGCCATCGATGTCGGCGCGAACATTGGTTTCTTTACCATGGTCATGGCGAAGCGCGTTGGAGCGCACGGACATGTCTACGCCTTTGAACCGCTGCCGCGAAACACGTCACTCCTGACTCGCTCCATCAGTGAAAACAACTTTGACAGCCGCGTCACTGTGAGCCCAGCCGCGGTCGGGGATCAGCCAGGGCAGATGGAACTCCTCAGTTTGATCCTCACAAACAATTGGGGCGGGCCATACCTCCGCACCGGCAACTTGCCTGTCCCGCCCGATCACGAAGTCACAAGGGTTCCTGTCATCCATCTTGACGGCTGCGCATTGCGCCGACCCATCAAACTAATTAAAGTGGACGCGGAGGGTGCCGAGATGCTCGTGGTTCAGGGCGCTAAAGGACTTTTGCGAGACGACCGTCCGATGGTTCTTGCCGAAATCAATCGGAAGCAGCTCGCTGCAGTTTCCGCCTGCTCACCCACAGACTTGATCGGGGAAATGTCGCGACTCGGATATAGCTGTTCGCCGCTAGTACAACGGGAGCTACCCTCGACCCTCGACACGTATGAGAGCGACGAAATCATCAATGTGGTTTTTTCGCCGAAGTAATTTCTGCAATCCGGCGCTTCTCGCAGGTTCTCGCCGCTCCGGCAAGACCGGTTCTTGCGTAGGATGAACTTCAACTGATATGGCGATTTGACACGACGTGTGCGGCCGCGTCACCCTGTCACAGCGGTTTCCTTCAGCCGCTCTTGCAGATCAGCAGCTTGTAACGCGCCGATCATCTGGCCGAGATCGCCTTCGCTTATGCGGTTCGAGATTGAAGATTTCCGGATCCCACGGCAGGAGAGCGACGCGGCCCCACTCGTCGCCTGACGGTGACAGACTGCGACCTTGGGCTTCGAACATCCTTCCGCGCCGCGCGGGCGCGTACCTCGTCTCATATTACCGAGTGCTGAGCGGCCGCAAACACCAGCTCTACGGCGGCTGTTTGGTGTCGATCAGCCGCATCGAGATGTCTGTCGAGCGCAGCATCGCGCGCTCCGCCGCGTTGAAGGCTTCGTATTGATACGGCAAGTAGGAGAGCATGTGCCGCTCGCGGAAGACGACGCGGCCAAGCGGTGGCGGCTTCGGCCCTTGTAGCGGGAGAAACAGAACGCCGGCGTTCAGCAGGACGTAGCGAGTGGGAGGCGGCGGCGCGTCCTTCTGCGAGTAACGGTCTTCAAATACCTGCTGGCCGCGCGCATTCATGTGCCAGAACTGCCCGTAAATAGTGACGTCGTCCCGAATGCTCTTACGGCGGGCGTGCTCGCGCTCCCTCACCTCGTGCGGAAACACCAGGCGATATTGCGGTGCGAAATTGAACGCTGTCTGCACAAGCGCCAGGACCACGATGATGCCGCGCACGCGGCGATTCGGGATGGCGGCTACTGCCGAGCCGGCGGCGAGGCAGAGGAACGGCACCATCTGGTTGGTATTGCGCGCGTACACTACGAGCCGATGCAGCATCGTCGAGGAAACAGCCAGCCAGCCATAGGTGATTAGCGGCGGCAGCAATGCCACGAGCGCAATTCCCCCAGCCGCTCCTCCGCCTCGGAGCCACCGCCACAGGACGATCAATACTCCCGCCGCCCAGAGCATTAGCAGTCCATGTTCGGCGTGCCAGAAGTACGCCCAGGGAAGCGACCAGCCTTCCCGGTAGTCGCCCTGCGTCACCGACGCGGCGAGCTGGGAAAGCGCGCTAAACAGCGAATCGCCGCCGCGGCTCACCGAGGCGAGTGATAACAACAACAGCGGTACCCAAAACGCAACAGCGACGGAGAGCCCGCGTTTCAATCGGAACCGCCACTCAGTCCCGCGCAGGGCGTGAATCAGTAGGACCGCGAGATTGGTTATCCAGTAGGTGTTATAGGTGAGAAAACTCAGTGCGCACAACACGCCACACAGCAACGACGTGCGCAGCCGCCACTCGCGCGCCACGCCGACCCAGATCGCCCACAAAGCGAACGTCAGGCTCGTCTCGTACGGCACGAGGTGACGCGTGAGATGCAGCGTGCTACTCGCGCAGGCAAGAAAAAGCGCAGCGAGGAACGCCGCCTCCGGCGAACCGCCAAGCTTCCGCACGATTGCATGCAACAGCCCAATGTTGGCGACCGAGCCGAGCGCCAGCACGGCGGCGGCGAGCCAGATTGTTGAGTCGTCGCTGAAGCTGACGGGCGTGCCGAACAGTGTGCTCAGTTCCGTGATACTTTTCGTCACGCTGATTTGAAACAGCGCAGGCGGAACGCCGATCACGATGAAAAACCAGTGATCAAGCGACGTAGCGAGCAAGTCCACGGCTGCGCTGACACGGCCGGCGGCGATGTGCTCGAGCAGCGCCGCCGTGCGGAAGTAGCGGCTGTCATCAGGCCAACTCAGCGGGCCGCCACGGTAGATGAGCAACACTCGCCAGACCCACGACGCGACAAGCAGGCAGCCGAGCCGGTGCTTCGTAATGGATTCAGCAAACTGCTGCAGGGCGCGCGCTGCGCGCGTGCGCCAGTGCGCATTGCGTATGGTGCTCACCGCTGCA
>JACDCC010000358.1 GCA_013694595.1 Chthoniobacterales bacterium | reverse complement strand
GGATTTCTGTAAACGTAGGCTCCGAGTTGTTCATACGGCCGAGAGACGAATTGCCCGCTCGCTTCTTACTGAAGCGTAGCAGTCAACAAGCTGAGAGGGAGCGAATATGTTCAAGTGTGCATGTTCTGGGGAACACTGCAAAGACTAATTCGCGCCTTCGGCACACAATCGGATAAGTTGATTTGGCCTTACCCCCAGTATTTAGGTTCGTTTCACGTTTCACATGTATAGGCGTGAAACGTGAAACGAGACCTCGGGTAGAGTAACGAACGTGAAACGGCGGTGAAACGAAGCTCTCGTGTCCTAGGTTCGAGACTGAAACGAGTAACTCGACCACGAGTAACGGCGCTCGAAAACAGTGAAACGAAGGATCCGAGCTTTGTTTCACAGATCCGGGCTAGGCTCGACGAGCAGATACTGCCGATTTTTCCCCATCGTTAGCCACCCGGCATCCATCGCTTTCTTCGCCATTCTGCTCACCGTCGCTTTCGAAACCTTCATTTCGGCCGCGATGTCGGTGCAGTCGGTTACCCCATCTTCGATGATCCTTCGAAATACGTCTAACGACTGTGCCAGCTTATGCGATACTGAGATTTCGCCTGTGTACGCGTCAGTGGTGATGTGCCATTCGTATGGCGGTACCTCCTCTGCGGTGTTGCGGCTAGGCTTCGTGAAGCGTGAGATAAACCTAGCGCCATTCTTCTCATCGGTGCGCGCCTTGGCATCGTCGAGCGCAATTACCCAGAACGCAGCGTCTTCACGCTTGCTCGTGCCGCGGGCTTCGCCATTGCGGCCGGCATGATGAACCAGGACGACAGCTATCTTGTGTCTCCGGAACTGCAACAGCCAGTTGTTCACCTTTTCCCATTCCGCGGAGTCATTCTCCTTCATTCCGCTGGCGAGCGTCGATAGGTTGTCGATGATCACCACCCGCACGCCGGTATCAAGGCAGCGCTTTGTTATCGCGGCTTGTACCTCAGGGTTCACGATGTTCAGCACCTTCTGCGTGCGATCGAAAAGGATTTCGTGGTTAAGGAACTCCACGTCGGTCGTCGAACGACCTAATCCTTTGTCTCGCGCCCGCATCAGGTCTGGCGGCATCTCGCCGTCGATGTACAGCACCTTCACCTGTTGATGAGCTTTCCATTCGCCGACCGCGCTCCCCTCGCTCAGTGCACGGGCGATCGAGAGCGCCAGCCATGTTTTGCCGACGCCACGGAATGCGTAGATGAACCCTAGGTCTCCCTCGCAGAACCACTCGCCTAGCAACTTCCGCCGCGGAGCCAATTGAAGCGACCTTAACTGCGTTGACGTGATAACGGAGCGGTCAAGTGCCTCATCCCATGAGACCTCCGGCGGCTCGGGTGCCTCGAATATTGCTGCCGTCTTGAACAGCGGCTTCGGCGCAGTCGCAGTATTCAAGCGATCACCTCGCTTTCAGCTGACATCATCCCGTGAGCCGCCAGTAGATCCCGAATGGCATCGGGGGTGGGCTTCTCCGCGCGATACATGTCGTTCAGGTCCTTGTGAGGCTCGCACGTTACAACGGCGACCTTCCGACACAGCTTCAATAACTCAGAAGCAAACGACCGCTCGTGCTTGTACCACTTCTCGCCCGGCGGATCGCCATCTGGCAGCACCAGGCACTCAACTCCTGTAGGCCAGTAAGGTCGGTAGTGGCGCAGGAACGCTTCGGTTCCGCTAGCGCCGCGGATGCCAACCACCCCGACGGCTTCCGGCCACAAGCCTCGATCGCCAATCCACCCGGCAGCCAAACAGAAGGTTAGAATGTCCCACTGACCCTCTGCGATGATGAGCAACTTCGCTTTCTCGAAGTCGCCAAGGAAGTACGGGAGCGACGGAATACCGTGTCCGTCGTGCCGCTCAGTCGGACGATAGCGCCACGATAACTTTTCCCCGCTTTTGCCAGGAACGCGCACGTGATAACCGACGGGCCGCGTTGTCATCGCACCGCGTTCACCTTCTGGTGCGATGACCTGAAACGCCACGTCTCGCCTACCATTATGTAGCGGCAGCGCTACCCCGCCGCAGAGGATGAGATGTTGCGCGAACTCGACGGGCCAGCCCCGCGAAGCAGCGAGCCTCGCGGAGATCACGGCGCGCGCCTGTAGGTACTCGACTCCTTCACGCCACGCCGCTGCGACTGAGTCAGGCATACACGGAATGCGAGGGGGGCGCTCCTCGATCTTATGCGGCCGAGCCCGGCCTAGAGAGCGCGGCTGCGAACATCCACTAGCCTTAGCAATTCCAGCGAGCTCGATCAGTCGCCGGCAAGCGTCGCCGACGGTGATGTTTTCGAGCTTTGCTATGAAGTCGGCCGCGTCCCCCGGTTTCCCGTTTGGCGTGCAGCCAGCAAAGCAATTCCACCGCCATGCACCATCCGGTCCTTCGAACACGGAGAACGAGTTGGAGTGGTCGTCATGGAAGCAGCAGCGAGCCGACCGCTTCGCGTGTTGTCCTAGCCCGAGCCGCTCCATGAGCTGCGGCAGGGGCAGCGCCGCTTTCGCAACCTCCAAGGGGCTCATTGTATACGTGCTCAATGCGTCCCCCTTTCGTCTGCGCAATGGTCGCACCACAGCGTTCCCCTCATCGCGGAGCGGCCGTCGTGTCCGCCTAGGTTGGCGTTAGTTACCGGATAGTGGCACCCGCCACATGGTCTGTAGTCGCTATCTCCGAGAGAGGTTGCATCGCCACTTCCGGGTCTGTAGTCGCTATCTCCGAGAGAGGTTGCATCGCCACTTCCGCCGCCGTTACCTGTGTCGCCGTAGCTCGTGGCTGCCATTGCAACGCGCATCCCTACGCCAGCTACATGGTTGGCGAGCGATCGAGCGTGCCGCGGAGCCTGCGTCCTGCGAAACTCGCGCAGGAGCCTGTTAGCCTCCATTTGCCAACGGTTGAAGTCTACGTCCCGCCACGCGTCAGCCGGCGGAATCGGAAGCGCGATCCTGTCGCCTGTCACACACAAGGCTTGCAATCCCACGAGACGCTCGGTAGTTTCGCGGCTGTCAGAGTATCCGTTAGTCCGCAGATTTGCCGCCCCGTTAGCCCGGGGCGGTTCTGCTTTTAGGAGTGGTGGCGACGCGTTCAAGCTGTCACCTCCTTCACTGTGAGCTTGTCGAGGGCACGCTGGACCGCGGGCCAGCTATACCGGACGCAACGCGGTGAGATTTTGACGAACGGTATGATCCGTCGCGCCTGCCAATTCGATATTGTGCGCTCGCTTACACGGGCGCGTGTCGCTACCTGTCCCTTTTTAAGGAGTACACCGGCGTCGGTGTCTGCGGCGACGCTGTCGCCATTTGATGGAGTCTTCATAGGAATGCCGTTGGATAGATTTAGAGTGCATGTTCTTGGTTCCCCTTGGGTCTGGCCGGCAAAGGATGTGCCGGGTGCGATTCGCCGCACGATTTGCAACGCCCTGTTAGTAGGTCGCCACAGGTCAGCAGGCTGTTAAAACAACCATTCCAGGCGTCTGACCTTCGCAGCTCGTAAGCCGCTTCCTTTTCTATTGGGCACTCAGGAGGCTACCTGAGAACGCATTCCGGCGCGTCCGTTCGCCTTTCGGCAGAGATCGCAGATTTCTCACTTCCCGACCGCTCGATCTCTCGCAACCAACTAGCGTCGCTAACCTCGTTTTGGGTGACGGCGAGGCTAACCGTCTGCACTTCGCGGCATTTTAATGTTCCGACTCCCACTCGATGCGGAACGAGAAGCATCATGCAGGTACCGACACGGATTCGCAAACTTTCTTTTTGTGACATTTTGAACCTCATCCTACGAAGCAGGCGAAATTGGTTTTTTGGCATTTAGTTAAACGGGTGCCGCTACACTTCGTTGCCATCCCACAAGCTGAGATCGTGGCAGCGTGCAAACGGTTCAGCATTGCCATACAGACATGGACGCGACAGGAGCGTGCTTTCGGATTGATGAGTAAAGTCTATGCAACGCGGGCCGCCATCCGGGGCCGCGTGGGCAGCATACACGCGCATTAGCCGCCGGCTGTCGAGTGCCTGACGGTCTACCGCTTCGCTGTTGGTTTTGTACTTGCCTCGCATTGTTGCAATCGTCACCATGATCGTCCGTGAACGACCACGACTCGCTCCGCATTCCTATCCGGATTATGAAAAAATCAACGACTTTGACGGCAGCTGTACTGCTTATTACGGCTTTCTCCGCGCCTGCACAACGGGTGGAAGAGGCCGTGACATTTATCGAGGAACCGGCAGGGCTACACTTCGTATTTGAGACGGTTGCTTCAAGGCCAGGGAAAGGCGTCTTCACGTACGCGAACACCAACAATGGTGACCGGGAGGTGGTCAATGTTGACATCGCCAACAACGGAAGTTTTCAGGGGACGTCAAACGGTCGAACCGTTACGGGTCAGATACGTAGCACCACGATCACTATGACTTTCGCGGGAGCAAGCCGCACCGGAGAAAGGGAGCCGGCTTTTGGGCCGACTGGTCGCTTCGCTGGACGTTTCTACGGCAGTTATCGGGATCCAGCGGTTGGCGTAGGGGCATTATCGGCATCCATCTCGGTGAACGGCAAATTCCTTCTCAACACCTACCTCGGGAACGGAGAAAATATTGGCGTCGGCAGAATCGATGGAAACGGTGACTACTCTATTCGCTTGTTGAATGGGGTACAAGCGTTTGGAAATTTTGGTCCCCGCGATGGACTGGCTGGCGGGGCGTTCATTCTGTCGAACGGAGTTGCTCTCCCATACATTCTCGCTAAATCGGTCCCGGCGAAGCTTGCCAACATCTCGACCCGCGGACGTGTTACAAACGATGGTGAGACGCTCATCGGCGGGCTGATTATCGATGAAGGACTGAAGGGGGTTCTGATTGTCGCCCGAGGGCCATCGCTCGGGGGCGAGGGTGTTCCGAATCCAGTTCAGAACCCAAAGGTGGAATTGTACCTGCGTGATCAGTTGGTTGCCTCGAACAACAACTGGAAAGAAAATGCAAATGCAGCCGAGATCGCGGCCTCTGGCGCAGCGCCAAGCGATGATCGGGAGGCTGCGCTTCAGCTCACATTAGCGCCGAACGCGTACACCGTGGTAGTGTCGAGCGAATCCGGCGTGCCAGGTACCGGCCTCGTCGAGATTTTCGGGGTTGGCGGCCCATTGGGGCGATGATGCAAACAGTGTTATTTTCCGTCGTCACAGTTGTGAGCTAGAGCCGTTGAATCATTTTGAAAGCTTCGAAGACTTCGAGACGCGGTACGCTCCATAGACTGCCGTAGCTCACGGGCGTTTAGCTTTACGGTTAAGCAGCATCTGAACGAGTTCCTGTATCACTGACAGCGCACCCCATCCGGCAGCGGCCAGCGCCGGATCGATGTGCTCGGCCCGTGTCTCCGCTTCGTTCATGCTCGCTGCGCATCATCATCGCTGTCTTCGTAAACACGCTGAACATCGCCAACCGTGGCTCCTTCCTCGTAAAGGGGGCGGAGATACTCAGGCAAGGAGACCAACCTTTGGCGAAGGGCGTCAGCCGACTTGTGAAGCGTCGGAGAGATTGCTCCAAAAATCATGGCGACTTCGGTCGAGCCTTCAAAACCCTCCGCGTCGGTAGCCTCGCAGCGCCCACTGATCTTTGCCTACCATCAGAATCTCAAGCAGCGCACCTGATTCTGTCCGTTGCGAAGCGATGCCGTACGACCATCCTGAAGCGTGCAGGCGCGCCGCAATTATTTCCCAATCGCTCTGGTGCTTGACGCGATCACCGGGCTTGACCGTCACGCTGCCCGCCTGGAGGTGCGCGTAAGCTGCATAGCGCCGCTTCCCGAGATCGAGGACAATACAGTTGCCGCCTTCGTTCTCCGGTGGCAGGTCCTCCCGCGGCTCATCAACTAGCAGGTCCTTAGAACGATCAACTGCCGCCACCACCTTAGCGTCCGCCACCCGCCCGCTCGCGCGTGAACTCATATGCGTCACCATCTGCGGAGGAGAGGCGTAGCAGATTGAGCTTGCCTGCCTTATCGATCTGAAACTGCGCAAATCCCTTTGTTTTGTAGGCCAAATCAACGACCGGCCCGAAGCGGTCGGTCGGCTTGAGGTTGGCGATGAAGATGTCGCCGTCCAAAGGCTCAAGCTGCAGTTTGGCCCCAGTGGCCTGAAGCTCCATCACCAGCGAATCGCCGTCCACGCGCACCACCGCCTCGCCGAAGCTCGGATTGATGAAGTTGCCGGCCAGCGGTGCGAGCGGCGGGAAAGGTCGCGGCTTGGCGGGCTTGCCGAACAGTCTGGCGGTCTCTGCGAAGCTGGCCTTCGGATTTTCGAGATTGTCCGCCACGTAGTCGCGTTTGGCGTTGCCGAGGATTCGATCCAACACCCACATCCCCAACCATACTGGCGCGCCTACATGCGTTTCGTTAGTCAGGATGATGACGCCAACATTTTTATCAGGTACTAAACCCACAAATGAGCCGAAGCTGAGTGCATCTCCATCGTGCCAAAGGGTGTTGCCGTTCGGCGTTTGGCGGTTATACCAACCAAGCGCGTAGGACATCTGCTCGTTGAGTGCCACCTTCGGCATGTGCGTATAGGCGAGATTCTCCGGCGAAACGATGCGGCGCCCATCGAAAGCGCCATTGCCAAGCTGCATGCGGACCCAGCGCGCCATGTCCTCGATGTTCGAGTTGATGTTGCCGGCACCAGCCAGGTGATAAGGAAAGATCGGTGTGAAAGGCACCTCGATCGTGCCTTCCGGTGTCCAGCGATGTCCGTTAGCGTGATTATTTGCCGTTTCGATAGCTTCGACTGTGTAGGTCGAATCCTTCATGCCTAACGGGTTGAGTAGTTCTTGCTGCAGCACCGCATTCCAATCCGTAGCGCCGGCAGCGGTTGCGACGATGCGGCTCGCCAGGAGATGCGTGATGTTCGTATACGCGAATGTCGTGCGAAAACTCGACACTGGTTCGACATGCCGGAGCGAGCGGATCATCTCAACCTCTTTGAAGTCCAGCATAGCGAGAGTGTCGTTGACCAACGGCGGAAGCCCGGAGCGTTGAGCAAGCAGATCGAAGACACGGAACTCGCGCGTAACCCAGGGATCTTTCAACTGGAATGCCGGATAGAGATCGACAACACGGTCGTCCCACCGCAACTTGCCGCGATCGACCATGATCGCCTCGGTCGCAGCGAGAAACGCCTTCGTAGTCGAGCCGATCTGAAAAATCGTGCGGGTATCTACCGGCAGCCGACTGCTCTTGCTCCGCACGCCGAATCCCTTGGCGTATGTAAGCCTGTCGTTCGCGACGATTCCTATAGCCAGACCCGGGACGTCCACTGCTTTCATCCCGTCAGCGATGTAGGCTTCGATTTCCGGAATCACTTCCTGCACCCGGCCTTCGATAGTCGCTTTGTTGTGGGATGGCTCCGCCGCTTCCGCGGCATTCGGGAGGTTGAGAGTAATCGCGGCGACGATGGTCAGAGATGAAAGGAAGACCGCCGAAAAACGGTGGCGAACTCCAGGCCCGGCTATCTCCGCTGCACGTTGCGGCAGAACCGGTGAACCAACAGAGGGAGCGGCCGTGAGGGGTTTCATTGAAGGTCGAGAATACGATCCTGTGTGAAACCCACAACGCTTAACCGCTTGGAAGAACGTGCCCTCTCCTGATCGGAACGCCTGCGTGAAGCTGCATAAGTCATCGAAAGAACGTAAGTAACTGTTGCCGGCAGACG
>JACDCC010000346.1 GCA_013694595.1 Chthoniobacterales bacterium | reverse complement strand
CGACCCGGTGACGAGCATGTCCTGGCCACGCTGCTGCAGACCGCGCAGCGCTACCACCTGGCCGAGGTCTCCCCCGTCGTCGCCGACATCGACTCCCCCGACACGTTGGCCTTCCCGCTGCGGCGCGGGCTGCGCTGGCGCCGGGAGCGCAGCGCACTGGGCACCGCCGAGCTGCTGCCCGGCTACGCCTCGCTGTTCAACGGGGCACTGTTCCGGGCCAGCACGCTGGATGCGATCGGCGTACCGGACTATCGCCTGTTCAGTCGCGGCGACGAGACCGAGATCCACCGTCGGCTGAAGCGGTCCGGCCTGCCGTTCGGTACGGCGTTGCGCGCGACCTACATCCATCCCAACGGCGCCGAGGAGTTCAAGCCGATCCTCGGTGGGCGGCTGGCGGCGCAATACCCGGACAGTGAATCCAAGCGGTACTACACCTACCGCAACCGCGGATACCTGATGGCGCAGCCGGGGATGCGCTGGTTGCTACCGCTGGAATGGCTGCGGTTCGGGTGGTACTTCCTGGCGCACCGGCGCGACCCGGCCGGGATGCGAGATTTGCTGCGCCTCACCCGCGCCGGGCGCAGGGAGCGGTTCGTCCGCCGGTGAGCCTCACCCGTTCCGCTTGAAGGCCCGGCCCCAGCTCTGCACCGAGGTCAGGTCCGGCAACGCCTGACGGTACTGCTTGCGCAGCCTCGGAAACTCCCGATAGAGCCGGCGATGCAACCGCAGTGACTTCCCCACCAGCTTCCAGAACGTCCGCGGGTCCCGGCGCCGAAGCGTCACACCCCTGCCGTCTGCGGTACCCACAGTTGCGCTGTCCAGCCGGGCGAGCAGGAACCAGCGGGCGTCCTGCGCGGCGATGTTCAACTGTGGTCGGTCGAGCGCCGCGCTGTTGGAGGGCAGCAGATTGTGCGCCAACGCCCCGGCCACCCCGCGGGCGATCGTGATCGGGTGGGTCGGCGGCTTGAGGAAGCGCTCGGCCCTGGCCGCGTCCATGGTGGGAAGCGGGAAGTCCGACGCGGAGCCGCGGACCTGCCCGTCGATGAAGTTGGCACGGTGCTTGGCCACCGTCGGCAGCGCCGTGGGCAGCAGGTCGAAGAGCACGTCCGGGCCCTTGAGCAGATCCTCGATGGCCATGTGTCGCAGCGCTACCGCGGAATACTGCAACATCAACAGGTACTTCAGGTCGAACTTGAGGTTGTCCCGGATCAGTGCCCCACCCCGCCGTTGGGCGGTGTGCAGTGCGGCCGCCACGATCCGGTTGCGGACATGGAAGTACGCCTGCCAGTCGGTGGCGTCCTCCTTGTCCGTCCAGGACAGATGCCAGATCGCCGCCCCGGGCAACGTCGCGGTGGGAAAACCGGCTGCGCCAGCCCGCAGGCCGTATTCTGCGTCGTCCCACTTGATGAACAGCGGCAGCGGCAGGCCGACCTGTTCGATCACCGAGCGGGGGATCAGGCACATCCACCAGCCGTTGTAATCGACGTCGATCCGGCGGTGCAGGTGCTTGGCCTTGCGCAAGGTTGTCCGGCTGAAGTCGTGGCCGTAGCAGGTGTTGGGGGCCCCGCGCCAGAAGAACTTGTCGCGCTGCACCACCTCGCCCATGATGTGCAGCACTGACCGGTTCTGCAGCGCCAGCATCTGCCCGCCCACCAGCATGGGCTGCTTGGCGTACTGGGCGAAGGCAAACGCCCGCGCGACGCTGTCGGGCTCGAGTTCGATGTCGTCATCGAGGAAGATCAGGTGGGTGCCGTCGCTGTCGGTCAGGAACTCGTACATCGCTCGCGAGAACCCACCACTGCCGCCCAGGTTGGCTTGTTCGACGAGTCTGAACCGATCACCGAAGGCTGCCTCGACCCGGCCGAAGCCTTCTGCATCCCGGACCTTGTTGTTTCCCTGGTCGGCGACCACCATCAGCCTGATCAGGTCGCGCACAAGCGGGTCGCCGGCCAGTTCGGTCAGCGCCGCCACGCAGTCGTTGGGGCGATTGAACGTGCACATCC
>JACDCC010000242.1 GCA_013694595.1 Chthoniobacterales bacterium | reverse complement strand
CGCCTCAACTATTACCTCAACAACAAACCGAACCTGAACCAAATCTCTCATAACGAGTGGATCAAACTTCGGGAGCACACCAAGAGGACGTCGATCGCGTCGCCCAATCAATGATGGACTACATTTCTGCGCTTTCTGCCGGAGCTGCGCGGGCAGCATCAGAGTCGATGCGAGTGTAGGCGGAATACGCTCCGCGTGTACTCCGCGCCAGAATCAGCCCTCCTACGCGTCGGCGGTGAGGGGATGGGGCGGGTGTCGGACCGGCGTCAGCGAGCGACTGCAGGATGTCGGTGAAGCGGTTTGCAATTGATTTAACGCCGTTTCTTCACCACAACGTGTTTTCATGGGAACTCACCCACCAAACCCGCCGCCGGCGCTTGACTACCTACTAGGGGTTAGGCGGTGCGGTAGATTGGGCACTCATCGTGCAGCCTCCTTAGAATGAGGGTCACACTTGCCTTTCGCTGAGTGGAACTCCCACTCTCGCCTCAGCATCGCGAACACGAACTCGCTGTCCCAATGCCCCTTATACCACCGATGCTCAACGAAGAGTGCTTCCTGCCGGAACCCCAGTCGCCTAAAGAGCGACGCCGCAGCGTCGTTATCAGCGTCTGTGACCGCTGACACCCGGTGTTTCCCTAACGTGCCAAAGACAAGATCAAGTAGGCTGCCGAGTGCTTCAGTTGCGTATCCGCGGCCTTGGGCGCTCGGAGCAAGCGTGATTCCGAATTCGATCTGACTTGGATCGCCCCGCAAACAGTGCAAACCGCAATCGCCGATCATGATTGATGTAGCCGTCTCGATGATAGCCAATTGGAACCATGTTCCTGGAACGCCGAATTCTCTCTCGCGCTGCTCGTCGATGAGTCGTGCGGCATCGTCTGTTCCGAACGACTCCCACGACTGATACCGAGCCACCTCCGGCAGCGAACGATAGCTGCATAGGGCCGCGGCATCGCCGGGTTCTAACGAACGGACAATAAGGCGCTCAGTAGATAAGGGAATGTGGGACGGCTGGTTCAATGTATACGTTAGCGATGCCTAACGAAAACAAGATCAGCGACAGCGGACGGGAGCGCGCGTTGATCGCAGGTAAAGGAGGGAATTCATGGGAAAGTAAATCGCGGGGCGGTCCGCTGTTCGCTGGATCGCATGGTTAGGCCTACTTCAGCGATTGATACTTCATCTTCAACCGCTCGTCGAACACGACCTCCGGCTTCAATATAGCGCCGTTCATCAGCACGGGAATTTCGATGTACTCTCCGCCGAAGACCGCGTCCTCGGGCGGATACTGGCGATATAATCAAACGACGTAGATCCAGCGATCCGCCCCGAGATCAAACAAGCAGATGTCGCCGAGCCGCCAGTTGTCGCCATCGGCGACAAACGTCTTCAGCTGATTACGAGCGACGTCGATCGCATAGCGGGGCGACAGCGCGTGGCGCTCAGAGTCCGCTCCCCACTTCGGGACCGCTTCGATCTCGGCTTTGCTAAGTGAAAAGGTGAACCTGTTCCCGTCCGCCTCACCAGACGCGACGTGCACCGGATCATCCGCGAATACACCCGGCGCCGACAGCAGTAATAATAACACGATAAGTATGCGCATAAACCTAACGAAAACAAGATCAGCGACCGCTGGCAAGGGCGAGCGTGGCGGCGGGTCGAATGTGGAAGCCATCGAAAGCTAAAACGCGGAGCGGCCAGCGGTTCGCTGCATCGCCAATTAGGCCACGCGTCATTTTGGCGGAGTTATCAAAACGGAAATGGGTGGTGTGATGTCTTCGCCTTCTGGAGCTTTTTTTGGCCCGGAGTTGGTATTTTGCGCAAGGATCACCAGCCACTTGCCGTTGCGCTTCTCGGCCAGCATCACCAAGAGGCCAAAGCGCTCCTGACGAGGGGAACCATCATAGTCTTTGTCTCCATGAATTTTCCAACTCCAGTGGACGACTGCGAGGTCGGGTCGCAGAAATCGCACCGCCGTATCCATTAAGGTGAGGGAGGATTCACGGAAGCGACCGCTTAATAAACGACTGTGATACTTCTCGAAGGCGCTTCGACCGTGTAACCATAGTGCGCCGACGTTCACGAAGTCCACGTCTTCGGCCATCATTTGTGCGAGCGCCTGTCCGTCGTGCTTCGCCCACGCGTCGCAATACGTTTTGGGCAGCTGTCGCAACGCTTCCTCATCGGTCTCTGCGCGAGCCGAGTTTGGTGTTGCCAGCGAACAGAGCAGTAAGCAAACCGCTGATTTGATTGTCTTGGTCATATGTTGGAGGAGGTGAGAAAAAGGCCTAACGAGACGGAGATAAGCTGCGGCGGTAGGGAAAGCGCGTGGCCCGCAGGGAAAGTGTTTGCATCATCTTAAAAGTTATCCGCAAGGCTTCCCGCCGTCAGCTTCATCGGTTGGTTAGGTGCTGACCGTGGGTTCTCGCGACAGCGGCTGTGCGTCGAAAACGCGGTGGCTGAACAGCATCGCAGCCGAATCAAGGCGGAAAGAACTATTTTTTCTTCTTGGGTTTGATTTGGCCAACTCGGGTATTCCCGTGCAAACGCATTCACTGGAATGCCTTTCTTCCTCAGGGTCTTCACTTTGGTATTTCCGTGGATCTTCGCCATATGCTCCTTCGGATGGTATACAGGTCCGTCAACGCAATGTCATCATCTAATGAGACACAAGATCAGCTGCCGCGAGCCCTCTGCGCGTGCGATGCAGCATACGCTCACGACGGCAAACACCTCCAGTGCAAATCGCAGGCTTGCTCGCTGTCACCTGTATCGCTTAGATCGAATCGATTTCTCCCGGCGAGTATTGATCGCGACGATCGAGAATGATTGGGAGGCCGGTCTCGGGCCCGACGGTGCAAGCTATTGCGATTGTTTCGCCTCGCGCGCGTCCATCTAAAAGACAGCCTTATGGGCGCTCGTCAATTCGAAGGAAGCGCGCGGCGTTGTTGTAGAAGATATCGCGCTTCTGCGCGGCGCTTAGGAATGGTGCCGCTTCAATTCCTTCGATCCCGACGTCGATCGCTTGCGGCCACGAGACGTGGTCTGAGCCAAACATGATCCTCTTTCCGAAGCCATAATCCATAAGCTCCTTCAAGTATTGGTGGAAGACCGATCGAGGCATCTGCCAGCAGATCAGGCTGATGTCGACGTAGACGTTCGGATAATGGCGTAGCAACGCCACCATTCGCTCGAGAAACGGGAAGCCGGCGTGCATGACATACAGACGCAGCTTCGGGTGCTTTATCAGGACCGGCTCCAAGAGCAGAGGATCACCGAGCGCGACGCGATACCCCGGGATCGGCCCGCCAATGCCGGCGACGTGAATGCCGATCGGTCGATCGAATTCCTCCGCGAGGGCGAACAAGAAGTCCAGCTTCGGATCACTCGGTGCCAGGCCCATGTATTGGGACATGACTTCTCCGATAACTGCCACCCTTCCCGACTCCAGCATCGAGCGGAGCGCGGCGGGGCTAAGGTCCACGCCGTTCGTCTGGATCGCGGGCAGGATCCTGTCGGGACGCTCCTTTTTCCACGCCTCAACGACGTCCAGGTCCGAACCGGCCGTCACCGCCAGAATATTGTAGCGATCCAACGCTTCCAAAGTCTGATGCCGGAGATCCTCGGCTGTCTTCGGCGGGCGGAACGGATTTGCGCAGACATCGCTGCCGTCAGGCTGCTTCGTCTGCGAGAGTCCAGAGAGTGGGCAAATCGCTTCATCACGAGGCTTGGCCAGTGCGTGCAAGTGGACATCAATTATGGTGGGGCGCTCCTCTGCCTGGGAGCAGATCGCAATGGCAAACGTTCCGGCAAGCGATGCTGCCATGATTCGCGGACGAATTCGGTTCACAAGTCACGATTTAACAAAACCAACATCGCTTGGCTAGCTCTCGGGAAAACTCAACAAGGGTTCGACTGCAAGTTGCGATCTTTCGACGACACGCGCCGGCTGTGCCCTTCTGACTGCGCATCGATAGAAGAAGTTGTCTCGGGTCGGCAGAACGGCGCTTGTGCACCGTACGCTGAGTCCCCCCGCTTTATCCCCCCTGCGGGTGTCGTTCCAGTCGATGCCTGTCCAGATGAGTCCGCTCACACCAGCGCCGCGCCGACGTGGGAAAACTCACGATTGTCCGCTGCTGTCCAAGTGAGTCCCGACGGAGCCGGATCAGTCCAAGTCAGCAAAAAATCTTTGCGAACGACGCGCTCTACCAACTGAGCTATACCCCCGAAAGCCTTTCGACCGCCAAGAGTTAACCCGTGAAAACGGAGGCAGCAAGGATGATGTGGGTCCACCCGTTTTGCCCCCCTGATGATTTTCGGAGAGTCCGTTTCTGTCCAGACAAGTCAGTCATTCAACAGTGCTCGGCGCAGACGACTGACGCTATCCGTCAGAAAGCAGAGACAGCGTTGCTGCGCTGCCACTCTGGCCAACGTTCGAGAATCTGCCGATCGATTCGGTCGAAGTCTGGAAGTCGCCCCTTTAGCTTACCGCCAGCGCAAAGGTACTTGAGAGTAGCGTAGGCGTCCGAACCAGCCGACAGGACGTGCCTGTTCATTTTAGCTGCGCTTTTGAAAGTTGCCTTGATCCTCGCCACGTTGAACTGACGGCCTGCATCTTCGAGGAGTTCGTAGTCATCCGGTTCAACAATGCGGATCATTCCCGTATGTAAAAATCGTCGGTCCTCCTCAACTTCGATTACGAGGATCGGCTGCTGGCCACGGCGCAGCGGATTCGGCGCGAGAAACTGGCGCTGGCGGAAGTCGATCTGCGGATGAGGCACTCCCTCGCCGAGCTGCGCTTGAAGCACTTCCATCTGAACCTTGCTGCGATAAATGCCGAACGCCTCGGCACGATGCGGCGAATGAAGCGGTATCGGTCGCAGCTCGTCAGCACCTTGGCTCTGCTGCGGCTTCTTCTTGCGCTTCGCGGCCTTTACGATCGGTGCTCGCTTGTGCGTCGACTTCGCCGCCGGAGCGTTCTGCGCGTTCGCCATGCTCCAAGCGGTAGCACCGCCTCCGTCTCAAGACCAGCCCTCCTCCGCCTCCGGAGCTGGTCGGATGTGTATCGCGCTGGGTCGCAAGCTCACCAACGGACGATCTTCACCGCTTCGGCACAGCGCCGAGCACCAGCCGCTCGAGACGAAAGCCGCTAGCGCGGCGCAAGCGATGCGACGATCGCCTGAAAGCGGGCGTTCCCGCGCAGCGGCTCCCACGCGGGATCGTGCAGCAGGTGCCCGTAACTCAAATACCCGGGTAATTTCACGAGCCGCTCGATAATCTCGAGCGCGCGATCGTCTTGACCGGTCCACGTGTAGACCTGCGCCAGCCCCTGCTGGATTAGCGGCGCGTCATAAGCGTTGGAATCGGGCCCGAGGGTTTGCGCCGCGCGCTCTGCCAACTGGATCGCGCGCTCCGTCTCGCCCACCGCCGCGCGAGCCTGAGCGATCACCGCCAGTGTGCGGAATCCGCGCCGCCGGTTTTCTTCATCGGCGCCGAGATCAGCGAGCACCCGCCTGAACGCAGCGCGGGCTTCGTCACTCCTGCCTGCCGCGCGCGCGATCACTCCCTCGTACCACGAGCGCGGATAGTGAAACGACAGGTCCACATCCTGGAACGTCGAGCGCGGCGATCTTGCGAGCGCGGCCGCCGCGCGGTCGTAATCACGATCCATCAGCGCGAACATGATCCGCCACTGCGTGTCGCCGCCGTCGATGTCGAGATCAGCGGGCCCGCGCGCGAGCGCCAGACGAAGCGGCTCCGATCGGCCTGTCGCCAGGAACTCGATGACTCCGACACGCACAGCGAACAACACCGGGTCGAAACCCATGGCACGCGCGCGTTCATACGTCGAGATCGCTTCGGTGTAACGCCGCATCAGGATCTGCGTGTCAGTGAGAAACATGATCGCATTCGCGTTCTTCGGATCGAGCTCGACGGCCTTGACCAGAATCTGCTCAGCCTCATGCCAGCGCGCCTGTCTGCGCCAGACATTGCCGGCGAGCGTGTGCAGAGGAGCGCTGTTCGGCATCCCGGGGAGAGCGAGCGCGATCTCTCTTTCCGCCTGCTCGTACCTGCCGCCGAAGCGGTAGAAGTGTTCCGCCTTCGCAAAATGCGCTTCCGGCAATTCCGGATCTAAAGCGAACGCCCGCTCTAGTGCAGCCTCGGCTTCGCGCGCGTGGATGCGGCCCGGATCGAAACCGAGTGCGAAGATGATGATGCGGGCACGCGCCGCGTAGGACCACGCGACGGCAAACTGCGGATCGCGCTGCGTCGCCTCCGTGAGCAACCCGATCGCCTGCTCGAGCGAAGCTTTCGCGTCCGGGGCATTGAGATAGCTGTCCACCATCTCGCGCGCGCGCAGATACAGATCGTATGCGATGGCGTCGCGCGTTGGCGGCACCTCGATGGCCGCCTTTTCGCGCGGCAGCAACTTCGCCTGAAGCTGCGCCACGATAGTCTGCGCGATCTGGCTCTGGATCGACAACACATCGGCCAGTTCGCGATCGTACTTCTCCGCCCATTTCTGCTCGCCCGTGCGCGCGTCGACCAGACGCGCTGTGACACGCACGCGGTTTGCGACACGTTGCACACCGCCTTCGATCACGTGCGCCACATTCAACAAGCGACTGATCTCGCCGATGTCGCGCGTCTTTGGATTCGCATACTGCTCGACACTCGCGCGACTGAGCACCTTCAGGTCGGCGACCTTTGCAAGGTCCGTCAGGATGGCATCCTGAACGCCGGTCGCGAAGAACGCATTCTCCGGTTCGGCGCTGAGATTCTCGAACGGAAGCACCGCGATGCTTTTAGCTGACAAGGCGCCCGCGGCGGGCTGCGCGGGAGTTGATGATGAAAGCTGCGGCCTCGTGGAAAGGAAAAGGAACGCCACGACTGCACCAATCGCCAGCAGTGCTGCTGCGGCTGCAAGCGAGGGCGAGCCGAGCCATCGTCTCGGTGCGACGAGCTGTCGGACACCCGTCGTCGGCGGGCGCGCCTTCACCACACCGCGATTCAGGTGCTGCTGGATATCGGACGCGAACTCGGCCGCCGATCCGTATCGACGCGACGGCTCTTTCCGCATCGCGTGGAGCACGATGTTATCGAGGTCGCCTCGCAGCCGACGCCGTGTCTCCGGGTTTGAAGTGGCAAGGCTCGGCAACGCCAGCTCTCCGTCGCAGATCACGCGCACCACTTCTTCCCGAGCAGGATAACCAGCGAGGAAACGATGCGGCGGAGAGCCTGTCAGCATCTCGTAGAGAAGCGCTCCCAGCGCGTACACATCGCTCGCGACGGTGACAGAATCGCCGCGCACCTGCTCAGGGGAAGCGGAATGCGGCGTCAGATGCGGCCGGCCGGTCGCGGTGAGGTCGAGCGGACCTTCGGTCGCGGCGAGTAGTTTCGCGATGCCGAAATCGAGGAGCTTGGGCTCGCCTTCCGCGGTGACGAGGATATTGCTCGGCTTGAGATCGCGATGAATCACCGCCGCCTTATGTGCAAACTCCACGGCCGCGCAAATCTTGAGAAACAACTGGAGCTGCGCGGCGATCGGCAACTGCTGCTCGCGCGCGAACTGCGTCACAGGCACCCCCGCGACGAACTCCATCACGAAGTAAGGCAACCCGTCGTCAGTCGTTCCGGCGTCGAGTAGCCGTGCGATGTAGGGGTGTTCGAGACGCGCTACAATCTGCCGTTCGGTGTTGAAGCGTTGAAGGATTTCTTCGGTGTCCGTACCGCGCTTGAGGACCTTGATCGCGACCTGCTTCTCGAACCGCCCATCCGCTCGCGCTGCAAGATAGACCGCGCCCATTCCGCCGCGCCCGAGCTGTCGGATGACCGCGTACGCGCCGATACGCTGTCCATCACGCGACAGTTCGTGGTCCCAGAAGGTGGTGGTCGCCTGATCGGCGCCATGTTCCAGCCAGTCCACCGGCTCGTCGCGCAGCGATTCGGCCTGGGCCAGAAGCGACTCCGCCTCTCTCCGCAACATCGGGTCGTGAGCGCAACGCCTGTCAATTACCGCAGTTCGCTCGCTCGGTGAGGTCTGCTCGAAAGCTTCCTCCAGGATCAGCTTTAACCGATCCCAGCTCTCCGGTTCGATCTTCTTTCTCGGAGCTGCAGTCTGGATGGCCATTTGATCAGTGAATGAGAACGGCGTTCGACTAAGGACTTCCTGAAAGCTCACGCCGCAGCCAGATCTTCGCGATCGTCCAATCGCGCTTTACGGTCGTCAGCGAGATCCGCAGGACATCCGCAATCTCGTCAAGTGTCAACCCGCCGAAAAATCGAAGCTCCACGATCCGCGCCTGCCGTTCGTCCTGCATTTCGAGCGCTTGCAGGGCCTCATCGAGGGCAGAAACGTCAACTTTCTGGTTCTCGTAATACTCAGTCATCACGCGCAACCGGTCCGTGCCGCCCCGCTTCACGCAGCTTCTAGCGACAGCGTGGTTCTTTAACGTCTGCCGCATGACACGCGCGAAGATGCCGACGAAATGGCCTGGGTCGTCCCAGCGAACCTCGGTTTGCCCAAGAAGGCTGAGGTAGGCCTCGTGCACCAGGGCGGTGGGCTGCAGCGTGTGTTCGATTCGCTCGCCGCGCAGGTATGCCGCGGCGAGACGCCGGAGTTGCTCGTAAACCTCCGGCATGATCTGCGCGAGGGCCGCCAGGTCGGTGCGTGGACTTGCCGGCAGCGCGGGCGGGAAAGACCGCGGCTCCCCGAGCAACGGCGACGGACTCGCAATCCGAAGCTGGGTGGTCGCCATCGCCAATCAATGTAGTTCATCGGACCCCTCACCGCTAGCGGTCAGGCGGTTTCTGGCAGGATGTGTGT
>JACDCC010000339.1 GCA_013694595.1 Chthoniobacterales bacterium | reverse complement strand
GGCAGGAAGTCCGCACTTGAGCCGGTTTCCGCAAAGGATTTCGCGAGCGTCTCGGCGCTCGATCGCTCGCCGGTGTTTTCTTTCGAACTGTAGAGACCGTCGCTGTAAAGGAGCGCTGCGTCGCCGGGAGCGAGCGTTGTGACCGTGGGCTCGATGTGTAGCGCCGGGTAGATTCCGATCATCGTGGCGCGCGAAGGAAGAGTCTCGATCGTGCCGTCCCGCCGCCGAATGAGGAGGGCCGGATGGCCAGCGCCGCCGAAGGACAATTCGCCGTCGGCTTTGACGACGACACAACAGGCAGTCATGAACGCGAGGCCGCCAGATGTGCTGTAAAACTCTTGATTCACCCTGGTGAGGATCCCATCGGCTGTCTGGCGCTCGCTAATGGCTTGATTGAAAAGCAGAGCGACTAAAGTGGTGAAAAGCGCTGCGGCCACGCCGTGGCCCGTGGCATCCGCGATCCAGAAAACCGACGAACCGTGGTCCAACCCGCGCCAGCCATAAACATCCCCGCCGACCTGGATTAGTGGCTTGTAGATCGTTGCAACATGCCAACCTCGGAGGTGCGCGGGCGCGGAGCTGACAATCGCCTGTTGCGTGGTGCGGGCGACGGCGAGATCCGCTTCCTGCGCCTCGCGCCACGCGGCCATCTCTGTGTTCTGAGCACGCAAGGCGGCGGCTAGTTCCTGCTCCCGGTCGCGCGCGCGCTTTTTGTCGAGGGAAGCGCCGACACGCGCCTTGAGCAGAGTGGGGTCGAACGGCTTCGGCAGGTAATCTTCCGCGCCAAGTTCGATGCAGCGCACGACTGAGTCTAACTCGCTCAGGGCGGAGATCATGATAACAGGGATGTGGCGCAAAGCCTCATCCGCCTTCAGCCGCTGCAAAACTTCGTAGCCATCCATCTCCGGCATCATGATGTCGAGGAGCACCAGATCGACGTCGGTGGTGCGCAGATGATCAAGCGCTGCTTGCCCGCTGGCAGCGATCGCGACGGCGTAACCCTGCCGCCGCAATTGACGCGAGAGCACGTCGCGATTCGCTTCGACGTCGTCGACCATCAGCACAACTCCTTGTGCTGCGCCGGAGGCGGACAGCGCAAGCGTTTCGGGAGCCTTGGCGTCGTTGCGGCGGGCGTCGTTCGATCCAGATGTCTGCGGGCGGGGGGCGGAATCGAACTTATCGTTGACGAGCGAGGAAAGCTGCTTGCCGGCAGCGTGAATCTTTGGGAGATCAGCAAGAACATTCTCCAGCCCAAGCTCGCGCGCCTGCTCGAGCAGCATCTCGGAATATCCGATGATGTGATTCAGCGGGGTGCGCAGGTCGTGAAGCAGGCTCGACGGGAGCGGGTGTCGCTCCGTGTTGTCGAGTGGGAGCTGCGGTTCGCTCACGGTGCCGCTTTTTCGCCGCCTAAAAGCGCCTCGATCTTACTGAGCAGGCGAGGCAGCTCGACGGGTTTGGTGTCGTAGTCGTCGCAGCCTGCTTCGAGCGCTTTATCGTGGTCGCTCGACATCGCGTGCGCGGTCAGCGCGATGACGGGAATGTGGCGCGTAGCGGGATCAGCCTTCAGGCGCCGGGTAGCTTCCCAGCCGTCGAGAACCGGCAGACTCATGTCCATCAGAACAAGATCCGGCGAGTGGCTCTGAGCCTTCTCGACTCCGCTCGGTCCGTCGACCGCGAGTAAGACTTCGTAGCCGCGGCGCGCCAGACGTCGCGAAAGCATGTCGCGATTCATCTCGTTGTCTTCGACGAGCAATATCTTAGGCATAATCGCGCGGCTCTTTCGTTAGCAAGTAGCGCAGTTCGCGACCAAGTCTCGCACTTGGGTGAGCAACGCTTCACGCGAATCGCTCCTCTTCTGGAGGATCGTCTCCACCGAGCCATCAAGTCGCCGGCGGTCGTCGGCAGTGAGGTCTTTGGCCGTCAAAACTACGATTGGAATCGAGCGCCATTCCGGGTGCTGGCGCACGCAATCAGCGAACTCGAAGCCGTCCATCTCCGGCATCATCAGATCGAGCAAGATGAGCGTCGGACGTTCCTCCTCCATCTTCTGCAGCGCGACCTTTCCGTTCTTGGCCTCGCTGACTCTCCAGCCTTCCTTCTCCAGGATATTCCGCGTGACGGCGCGAGTGGCGACGTCGTCTTCCACGAGCAACACCGGACACGGCGGGTTCGCGCAGGTGTACTTTTTGAGGATCTGCGAAAGGCGCGCGCGATCCACTGGCTTCGTCGCGTAATCCGCCGCACCGAGACTAAATCCGCGCTCGGGATCGTCGACCATCGTGAGCATGATCACCGGCACATCGCGCAACTCCGCGTCAGCCTTCAGCTCCGCGAGCACGCTCCAGCCATCCATCTCGGGCATCATCACGTCGAGCGTGATTGCGACCGGTCGCGATTGCCGCGCCAGGCGCAGACCCGCTTCACCGCTCGGCGCACAATGGACGGTGAATCCCTCCTTGCTCAGGAACCGCTCAATCAATTCGCGCTGCACGGGGTCGTCATCGATCACGAGAACGTAGGTCGAACTCGGTGGCAGCGGCTCCAAACTTTCGCCGTCGGCAGACGCTGTGTTAAGCGTAGCGCGCCGAATGATCTTCGCCATCGCCTCCGGTTTTGCCTGCCTCACCAAGGCCGGCAATTTGATGGTAAAGACGCTTCCCTCGTTAGGCACACTGTGCACGGTCACATCGCCGCCCATCATCTGGCAAAAGCGGCGCGTGAGCGCGAGCCCCAGACCGGTGCCGCCAAACTTCCGCGTCGTCGAGGCATCGGCCTGCGTGAAATCCTGAAAGAGCTTCACGATTTGTTCCGCACTTAACCCAATGCCGGTGTCGGTCACGCGAAACACGATCCATTCGCTCCCGTTCATCCGCTCGCGCGTGGCCTTCAGGGTCACGTCGCCTTCGTGCGTAAACTTGACTGCGTTGGAGAGCAGATTGAACAGCCCCTGGCGCACCTTGATCTGGTCGGCCTGCATTACGCCAAGATCCGGGGAGCACTCGATGTGCAGCGTGTTCGCGTTCTTCTCGACAAGCGGCCGGATGGTGGAAGCGATCTCTGTGATCAGCTCGGAGACGTCGAAGTTCTCCAGAAAGAGCTCCATCTTGCCGGCTTCGATTTTCGACAGATCGAGGATGTCGTTAATCAACGCGAGCAGGTGCTTGCCAGCGCCGTTAATCTTCTTCAGGTCGGAGCCGAACTCATCCTCCAGTTGCCGATCCGCTGCTTCTTCCTGTAGCATCTCGGAGTAACCGAGGATCGCGTTGAGCGGCGTCCGGAGCTCGTGGCTCATGTTCGCAAGGAAGAGGCTCTTCGTCTTGTTAGCCGTCTCCGCAGCTTCCTTCGCTTTCGCGACTTGTTCCTCGGCGCGGCGTCGCTCCGTCACGTCTTCCATCGCCAGAACGAGTAACTCGGCATGACTCCCAGCGCGCAGCTTGCGACCATTGAGCAGCATCACGCGGCGTCCGATGCTCGGGAACGTGTGCTCGAGCTCGAAGTCGTTGAAGACGGAGCTCGTGGGAATCACATCTTCCAGAAGCGTGCGCAGCGCCGGGATGTCCCATTGCCCATTGCCCAACTCGTAGATGAGGCGGTTCTCAGTCTCAGCAGGAGAGACTTGGAAGGTCTGATAGAAAGCGCGGTTCGCGCTGCGCACCCGCAAGGTGGTGTCGAGCATCAAGAGCGGCTCGCGGACCGTGTCCACGATGTCCTGCGCATACATCTCGATTTCTTCGACTAAAGGTATCATCAGCTGCCTGCCGGAGGCGGGCTACCATAAGCGACGGTCGCCCTCAGTGCAGCGCATACTTTCGGAGCCTTGCGGCTGTCGAGGCGGCAGCTTGAAAGCTACTTGGCAGCGACTCCGTTTAGCCGCGCGCGTCGCGCACCGCATCCAGCGGTGACCGGATCGTGCGATGACTCAGATAAATTCGGAACCTCCGATGATGCCAAATCTGCAGAGTTCGCAGCGGCGTGCAGTGAGGCGTTCAGCGGCCAGGCGTCTGCGCTTTTCGTATGTCGCGGCCGATTTGACGTACCTGGAGCAGGAGTGGGCGCGGTGAGATCGAGATGGTGGAGTTGATCGGGCACCCGGCCGCTCGCAGGCCATTGGCGACCCAGTTGTTGCAGTTGTGAAAAGCGGAGTAACGGCCGCGGGCGCGATACCAATCTGGCGCGAGGCGAATCGGCTGGCCGGATGAGTCGAGAGCATAGCTTTGCGCGATGTATCGGCAGAGCTGGTCGAATCCGGCAAGCGAAAGGTCGATCGCGACGACAGCGGGGCGGGGCTGGTCGAATGAATCAAAGCCGCCAGCGAGCAGCACAGTGCGATGCGAGCCGCGCAGAGCGTGGAACGCGGTGCGCACCGTCAGTGGTTTGCGATAACCATCGTCTTCGCCCCAGCCTACTTCGACGTATTTGAAGTCTGCGTAATCGCGGCTGGCCGGCCACACGCCGCGTGGGATGTCACTTCGTCGCACCGCGACGCCGGTATGGAGGAGGCTGTGATTGACGACATAGACGGTGCGAGATGGCTCACTCGGTCGAGGTGGATACAGCGAGGCGGCCGGGTTCGCGCAGCCGGGAACCGAAAGTGCGACGATTGCGAACAGAGCAAGCTGTGGCCGCGACCTTCCACCGCGCGGGCTCATGCGCTCACTCATCGGGAGGCTTTTCGCGTGAGACCAGATGTTCAAATCGTGTGAAGCGCAAACTTGATTGCGGTGGGAAGACGCTCTGCGGCATAACAATGACATGAAACGCATCGCATCGTTTACTGGAACGCTCGCCGTACTCACAATCTTCGCGACGGCCAACTATTCATACTCCGCCAAGAATGATCTGGCGGCGATCAAGACGGAAGTCACCAAGCGACACGACGAGGCGGTGAAGCGGTTGGCGGATTGGGTCAAGCAGGTGTCGATCGCGGCGGAGGATCGCGGGTTTCCCGAGGGCGCGGAGCACATGGCGCAGCTGGCGCGCGAGGCCGGGTTCCAGCGCGTGGAGATCGTGCCGACGAAGGGCAAGCCGGGCGTGTTTGCGACGCTCGATGCGGGCGCGGCCAGGACGGTGGGGCTCTACTTCATGTATGACGTGAAGCAGTTCGATCCGGCGGAGTGGAAGACCGGGCATCCGCTCAGCGCGGACATGATCGACAAGCCGGGCTTCGGGAAGGTGATGGTGGGACGCGCGGCGGTGAACCAGAAGGGGCCGCAGTCGGCCTTACTCGCGGCGCTGCATGCGATCAAGGGCGCGGGCAGAAAGATGCCGGTGAACCTGGTGCTGGTGGCGGAGGGCGAGGAGGAGATTGGCTCGCCGAACATCGCGGACCTCGTGCTCAAGCCAGAGGTGAAAGCGGCGCTCGAGAAATGCGTGGGCGTTTTTATGCCGTCAACGATGCAGGGGCCGGATGGCGTGGTGACGATCAATCTCGGATCAAAAGGCGTGGTCGAGCTGGAGTTGGTGGCGAGCGGCGAGAAGTGGGGGCGCGGCCCGGCGAAGACGGTGCACTCGTCGCTCAAGGCGATGATCGACAGCCCATCGTGGCACTTGATCAAGGCGCTCGACACGCTGGTTTCCGACGACGGCAACAACATCGCGATCGAGAATTATCCGAAGCCGCGGCCGCTCAGCGCGGACGAGAAGGAGATGATCGCGAACGTCGCGAAGGTGCGCGACGAAGCGAAGATGAAGGAGCAGTTGAGCACGAAGCAGTGGATCGATAACCTGCCGATGCAGCAGGCAATGGAGCGGCTCCAATCACAGCCGACGGTGAACATCGAAGGCCTTGTCGCCGGCTACACCGGCGTGGGCGGCATGACGATCCTGCCGCATCGCGCGGCGGCGAAGCTCGATCTGCGACTCGTGCCGGAGATGAAGATGAGTGACGCGGTCGCAGCGTTGAAGGCGCATCTCGCAAAGCGCGGCTTTGGCGACATCGAGGTAAACGTTACCGGCGGCTACGATCCGACCAGCACGTCGAAAGATTCACAGCTGATTCAGGCGCAGGTCTCGACGTTGCAACGCGCGGGTATCGATCCGCTCCTCTGGCCGCGCAATGCCGGCTCGTATCCCGGTTACATCTTCACCGGCGAGCCGCTGAAGCTCGCCGCCGGGCATTTCGGTCTGGGCCACGGCAGCGGCGCACACGCACCGGATGAGTACTACCTCATCGAGTCGACGAATCCGAAGATTCAGGGATACGACGGCGCGGTGATGTCGTTTGTGGAGTATCTCTACGAACTCGGGAAGTAGGCGCACCCCGAGCGTGAACTCAGGGCGCAGGGCAGTAACAGATTGCTGCCGCCGCGAAAATTAGATCGGGTCGGCAGCAATCGTAACATGCGAGGCTCTTAGGGCTTTCCGGGAGTGGAGATCGTCCCGCTGAACGACCCGGAGGAGAGGCCCGTAGTGAGGTCTGCGAGACGTTGCAGCGTGAAGCTGCCTGTGGCGTTCACGAAGCGCCCGGTTCCGCTGGTAATCGTCACGTTTTCGACAACTGAAAAGACGGCAGGATTCGCCGTCGGTGTGCCGACTCCGGCGAAGGTCGCGAAGAGCTTGTCGCCGTTCGCCGCGGTGATCTCCATCACGCCAGTGCCTGGTACGGTAGTGCCGGTACTAAGGTCCACTTGGGCGCTGAACGTGATTGTATAACGTCCGAGCTGCGTGCTCTGCCCCGTTCCGCTGCCGCTGACGTACAGGATTGTGAAAGGGGGTGGAACGACGTCGATTTCGACTGCTGCGAAGGTTCCTTTGAGGGGGACCGTGGCGGCGACCGCGGGACTGGCGAATGCGAGGGCGACGGATAGTGCTGCGATTAAGCTGAGTGGTTTCATAGGGGCGTTTCTAGTTTTGGGTTGGGTTGTATTTATCTTTCATCGCTGCAAACAGGAACCGGCCGCCAAAGTGATCATTTAGTTTGCGATTGCAGAGAACTTCGCCGGCCGATAGGCTGCGCGGGAGCTTGATGAATACGTCCCCGCCCGCGGCGCAGCGAGTGACCCAGTTGCTGGCCGATTGGAGTGATGGAGACGAGGCCGCTCTCCTGGAATTGACGCCGCTGGTCTATGACGGCCTGCGCAGTATCGCTCACCGGCACATGGCCGGACAGCCTCCTGACCACACGCTGCAGGCGACTGCGCCAGGGCTGGACGCCGCCGGTTTAGTCAAAAGGAAAACCCCGCGCCAGCCTTGCACTAGCGCGGTTTTCTCAAAGGCCTCCTTGCCGCAGCGCTGCGCGGAATTACTGCAGCTGGTAGACTTCCACCAAGCCGACGCCAACCGTGTTATCCACGCCGCTAACGATCGCGGTGTAATTACCCGGAGGCGGGATTGCGAGGAGGGCAGACTCTTTCGAATTTTCA
>JACDCC010000337.1 GCA_013694595.1 Chthoniobacterales bacterium | reverse complement strand
GCGACCCGGTTCGGCATGCGGCCGCCGCAGTATACGGCGTTGCGGTTTCCGGTGGGACAAGGCGCCTTGGCCGATGCGCGACAGGTGGTGGCGCATTTCCGGGGCGACCTGCCGGGGGAGCCCGACTTCTTTCACGGCCGAGGCGATGGGACGAACCCGGAGGACCTGAGCAAGTGTTACAACTGCGGTTACGAGACGCATAAACTCCGGTCACACTGCCCGAAGTGCGGGACCAGTCTGCAATCGCGCCGATGGTCGCGGCGTTTCGGCCTCATCCTGGTGATTTGCGGCGCCATCGTCTGCGGGATCATGGGCTACGTGGTGTTGGACATGGGGCCGTCGCTGCTCAATCCGGGAGCGAGGTCTGGCGGGACGCGGTTTACAGGCACGCCCGCCAAGGCGCGAATGATATTGGCCATCTTCGGAGCAGTGCTGACATTCGGGCTGACGGCGCTCGGCTACGGGCTTTGGCAGATGTTCACCGGCCGCCGCAGCAAAAGGGTTATCTACTTCGCGGTTGCACTCGCCGCCCTCCTGGTGCTTCTCGGGCTGGTATTGTAGCGGCCGAGCCGAGCGATCGTCAGCGCCGGGCGTTCTCGCCAGCAGTTGCGTCGCAGCAAGTGTGAACAACGTTGCAGGCGATGAGCTCATACACATTGGAGCCGGTCGGCTTCATTCGCTCGGCCGTGAAAGGACGGGAAGACGCACCGCGGCAAGGAGCGGAAGGTGCGCCAGACGCGTGGCTCGAGATCGAGCCGCAATTTGCCGATGCGCTTCTCGGAATGGAGGTCGGTTACGAGTTGATCGTCATCACGTGGTTCCATCAGGCGAACCGCGAGGTGCTCAAGAACCATCCACGCGGCGACGAGAGCCGTCCGCTGACGGGCGTGTTTTACACGCGCTCACCTGCGCGACCGAATCCGCTCGGGCTGCATCCCGTGACAGTGCGGGAGATTGACGGCACCCGCTTGAAGATCGGGCCGATCGAGGCCTTCGACGGGACACCGGTAGTCGACATCAAGTCAGCGTCGACACGTGCGGACGAGTGATCGGTGTGCCAGATGACGGGGTGCAGTGGATCGGCAGTAGCGGATTGCGAACACAGCTACCGCGGCCGCGCTTTCTGGATTAGCGGAGCACAGAGATTGACGCGCGCGGCGCCGGCGTTCACAACGGAGCTGCGATGCGCCACCTGTTGATCTTCGCCGGCCTGGTTGTGCCGGCGCTGGCGCAGTCGCTTCACGCGGAACCCAAGACCGCACGGCGGCAGCCGGTGATCGACATGCACATGCATGTCTACGCTGCGGATGAGCGTTGGAAGCTCCGAATTCCAAACCCCGCGACCAATGAGCCGATGACGGCGACTGATGAGCAGGCGCACATGAAAACGACGATGGCGCAGATGGATCGCTACAACGTCGTAAAGGCGATGATCAGTGGAAACGAGACTGATTACGACGCGCAGCTGCGTTGGAAAGAAACGGCGCCGGAGCGATTCCTGGTATGGTACGGCTTTGATGACCCGTCGAAGGCTGACCTCGACTTTATCCGGAAAGAAGCACAAGCGGGGCGACTAAAAGGCATCGGCGAGATTGGGCCGCAATACGAAGGCATCGCGCCTAACGATCCGGTGCTCGAGCCGATCTACGCGTTGGCGGAAGAGCTCGATCTGCCGCTGGCGATTCACATCGGCCTGGGTCCACCGGGCGCGGCGTATATCGGCTCGCCGAAATACCGAATGGCGATGAGCGATCCGCTCTTGCTCGAAGAGGTCCTGGTTCGCCACCCCAAGCTGCGCCTCTATGTGATGCACGCGGGTTGGCCGATGATCGACCGCATGATCGGCCTGCTCTATGCGCATCCGCAGGTCTACGTGGATGTCGCGGTAATCAATTGGACGCAGCCGCGGAAAGAGTTTCATGCCTACCTGCGGCGGCTTGTCGAAGCGGGTTATGGCAAGCGGATCATGTTTGGCTCGGATCAAATGGTCTGGCCGGAAGCGATCGGCATGGCGGTGGAAGCCATCGAGGCCGCGGACTTCCTCACGCGCGAGCAGAAGGCGGATATCTTCTACAACAACGCCGCGCGGTTCCTCCGACTGCCGGACGCGCCCAAGTAACGGCGTCCGGTTCACCGATGCCGGCCGGTCCAGTATTTCACCCACGCTCACCGGCGAGTTCCGGATCGTCGCGACAAACGAACGAAACCGCGACGGCCCGGCGGCGCGAGAAGCGTCAACAACGTTGGACAATGGACTTGTCATTTGCGAACGAAGTCGCACTTGTCACTGGCGCACGAACGTTCCAAGATGCGCTGCAAGGCCAAAGATCGGACGACCTTCAATGAGCGACGAAATCGACGAGAACGCGGCACTCGAGCTCAGCGCGGACGAGGAGGCGCTTTTGAAAGAGATGCCGGCACTGGCCGACGTGGGCCTGACGCGGCGCACCTTCCTCAAGCAGACGCTCGCAGGCAGCCTCGGATTGTTCGCGCTCGACCTGCTGGCGCATGAGCAGGCGCTCGCCGCATTGAGTCCGTCGCCGGGCGCGGTGTTCGCCGACAAGACGGCGGAAAATCTCGTCAAGCTCGCACTCAAGGTGAACGGGATCACGAAAAAGCTTGAGGTCGATTCGCGGGTGGTGCTGCTCGACGCGCTGCGCGAACGCCTCGGCTTGACCGGCTCGAAAAAGGGATGCGATCAGGGGCAGTGCGGCGCTTGCACCGTCCTGGTGGACGGCCGGCGCGTGTTGTCGTGCCTGACCCTCGCCGCAACGTGCGAGGGCAAAGAAGTGACGACGATTGAGGGACTCGCGAAGAACGATCAGCTGCACCCGATGCAGGCCGCCTTCATTAAGTATGACGGTTTTCAGTGTGGCTACTGCACGCCCGGGCAGATCTGCTCGGCGGTCGCGCTGCTGGAAGAGGCGCGCCGCGGCGACGTCAGCCACGTGACGGAAGACGTGAGCGCGACCACGACCACTCCGCTGACGGACGACCAAATACGCGAGCGCATGAGCGGCAACATCTGCCGCTGTGGAGCTTACCCCGGGATTGTGGCCGCTATCCAGGAGGTGCATTCGGGGAAGAAGACGGCGCAGACGTGGCGCTTCGTTGATGAGCAACAGCTCGCGCGGGTGAGGAAGGAGGACGGCAATGCGGCCGTTTAAATACACTCGCGCGACCGATCCGAACGGCGCCGCGAGCGCGGTGGGGGCGAACCCGCAGGCGAAGTTTCTCGCCGGCGGGACCAACATCCTCGACCTGATGAAGGAAGACGTCGAGCGGCCTAACGAGCTGGTCGACCTGACCCGCTTGAAACTGGCCGAGATCAAGGAGACGGGCGGCGGCATTTCCATCGGCGCTCTGGCAACGAACACCGATACCGCGAACCACCCGCTGATCCGCCGGGATTATCCGCTCCTCACGCAAGCGATCGTGGCAGGCGCCTCAGGGCAACTCCGTAACATGGCTACGAACGGCGGCAACCTGATGCAGCGCACGCGCTGCCAGTACTTCTACGACACGGCGATGCCGTGCAATAAACGGGAGCCTGGCTCTGGTTGTGGCGCGCTCGAAGGGCTCAACCGCATGCACGCGATTCTCGGCTGGAGCGACAGCTGCGTCGCGACCTATCCGGGCGATATGGCCACGGCGCTCTACGCGCTCGATGCTCTCGTTAGGCTAAGAAGCGTAGATGGACGCGACCGCACGTTGCCAGTGAACGAGTTTCACCGCCTCCCTGGCGACACGCCGCAGCGCGACAACAACCTCGAGCACGGCGAGCTGATCGTCGCCATCGAGCTGCCGAAATCGAACTTCGCCGGGAACTCGTACTACCTGAAGGTGCGCGACCGTGCGTCGTATGCGTTCGCGCTGGTCGCGGTCGCGGCTGCGCTCGAGCTCGACGGCAGCAACATCAAACAAGCGCGCGTCGTGCTCGGGGGCGTGGCACACAAGCCGTGGCGAAGCGAGGAAGCTGAAGCTGCGCTCGCCGGCAAATCCGCGTCAGAAGAGAGCTTCCGCGCGGCTGCCGACCTCGCGCTACGCGACGCGAAGCCGCTCGCGCATAACGCTTACAAAGTGGAGCTGGCGAAGCGGGCAATCGTTCGCGCGCTGATGTGCGCGAGCAAACTGGCATGAGCGGCCGGCTCATTTCGGCAACGGAGGCCTCACGCAACGGGCGCGAAGGATTTACCTTTGCGTTCCTTTGTGACCTTTGCGTGAGGCCTTCAGCCATCACGTCGCTGCTCTCTGGCCGCCGCGGGGATCGCTGCGGTCACAGGGTCCACGCTACAGCATGAAAGGAGCAAACTGATGGCGCGATACATCGGGAAGGAAACGAGCCGCGTCGATGGCGTGGCGAAGGTGACTGGCAAAGCCAAGTACGCCGCCGAGTTCGCTGTGCCGAATCTGGCCTACGGCTTCATCGTGCTCGGGAGCATCGCGAAGGGCACGATCACGACAATCGATACGCAAGAGGCCGAACGCGCTTCAGGCGTGATCCGCGTGTTCACGCACCTGAACACGCCGAAGTTCGGGCCGAAGCCTCCCACCGAGCAAGCGCCGCCGAAGGGCACGCAGCCCGAGGAGGACAAGTCGTTCCGCGCTCTCCAGTCCGACCGCATTTTCTTCAACGCGCAGCCGGTGGCGCTCGTCGTCGCCGAGACCTACGAGCAGGCGCGTTTCGCGGCGCGGCTGGTTAAGGTCACCTATAACGCAGAGCCGCACATGACCGACACCGAGGCGGTGCGCGATCGCGCCCGTTTTCCAAAAGGTCCGCCGCCGCCTCAGCCGCGCGGGAATCCCGAGGAAGCGATGCGCGACGCGCCGGTGAAGATTGAGGCCGAGTACCGCATTCCGATCGAGCACCATAACCCGATGGAGCCGCACGCCGCCATCGCTGTCTGGCAGGATGACAAGCTCACGATCTTCGACAAGACGCAGGGCGTCTATACCGTGCGCGCGCACCTTGCCGCGAGCTTCAGCGTGCCGGAGGAGAACGTCAGCGTCGTCTCGCCCTTCGTCGGCGGCGCGTTCGGCTCCGCGCTGCGGCCTAACTACTATCCCGCCCTTACCGCGATGGCCGCGCGCGAGCTGAAGCGGCCAGTGAAAATCGTCTACACGCGCACGCAGATGTTCACCGGCCACGGCTACCGCCCTTACACCATCCAGAAGGTCGCGCTCGGTGCGGAGCAATCCGGCAAGCTCTCCGTCATCATCCACGAGGCCGTGCACAACACCTCCTCCACCGAAGAGTTCAACGACAACACCACCAACTTCGCCCGACAGGTCTACGCTTGCCCGAATCTCTACGCCGCGACCAGGATTACCGACACCGACTGCAATACGCCGACGTGGATGCGCGCGCCGGGAGCGGTCAGCGGCATGTTCGCGCTTGAGTGCGCGATGGACGAGCTGGCCTACGAGATCAAGATCGACCCACTCGAGCTGCGCCTCATCAATTACGCCGACATCGACCCGCAGAGCGGCAAGCCATGGTCGAGCAAGGCGCTGCGCGAATGCTACCGGCTCGGCGCGGAGAAGTTCGGTTGGGAGAAACGCAACCCTGAGCCGCGTTCGATGCGCGATGGAAACATGCTCGTCGGCTGGGGCATGGCCACCGGCGTGTGGGGCGCATTCCAGCGGGAAGCTACCGCGAGGATCACATTGCGCGCCGATGGCACCGCGCACGTCAGCAGCGCGACGAGCGACATCGGCCCCGGCACCTACACCGTCATGACGATGATCGCCGCCGAGTATCTCGGGTTGAAACTGGAGCAGGTGCAGTTCGAGCTCGGGGATACGAAATTCCCGAAGGCACCATCGCAGGGCGGCTCGCAAACCACTTCGAGCGTCGGCTCCGCCGTCTACGGCGCCGCGTTAGCCATCGGCGCGAAGCTGCTCGAGCACGCGAACAAAGACGCCAAGTCGCCCTTGAAAGACGCCGCCGCGGCTGACGTCGAGATGCTCGACGGCCGCCTGCAATTGAAGAGCGACACCTCACGTTTCGTCCACGTAGCCGACATCATGAAGCGCACCCGCCTGACGGAGATCACCGAGACGTTCGAGTCAAAGCCCTCACCCGAGCGGCAGAACTATGCGCTGCTCGCGCACGGCGCGCAATTCGTGGAAGTGAAGGTGGACCCCGACCTCGGCACGACGCACCTCACGCGCGCCATTGAGGTCACCGCCTGCGGCAAGATCATCAACCCGAAGGCGTCGCACAGCCAGGAAATCGGCGGCGTCATCTGGGGCCTGGGGATGGCGTTGCACGAAGCGACCGAAGTCGACCACCGCTACGGCCGCATCATGAACCCGAATCTCCAGCACTATCACGTCCCGGTGAACGCCGACGTGCACGAGATCGAGACCATGTTCGTCGAGGAAGACGACAAAGTCGTGAATCCGTTAGGCGTCAAAGGCATGGGCGAGCTCGGCATGGTCGGTATCCCCGCCGCGATCGCGAACGCAGTCTTTCACGCGACCGGCAAACGCGTGCGCGACCTGCCGATTACGCCGGATAAGTTGCTGTAGCTTATACGCCTTACTGCGTCGGACGAGTGCGTCGCGCTGAGTGCCAGAAGCGCAAAATCCGCACGGTGCGCTGACGTTCATCCGGTCGGAAAATGATCAGATATGCTCTGACAGGGAGAAACCGAGTGTTTCGTCTTCCTGGTAGCAGCGGGCCGCTCTCCGGAGCGTCAGCAAGCGATTCCGCTCTGCTGATCAACCTTTCGGCGAACCGAATGGCGGCTGCCGAATCATCCTTAGCAATGTAGCTGACGATCTTTTGTAGATCGCTCTCGCTGCGCGGGGAAAAGACTACTTTCCAGCCCACCCGGCGAGTCTTTGTCGGAGATCATCTGCGGTGAGGCCGTGGCCGGAATCGATTTCCCGCTCGGCTTCGTCAAGCGACGCGAGAAGCTCCCGATAGACGTCGCTGTCGAGCGCGTCGATTCCACACCTCCGCGCGATGAGTCGAGC
>JACDCC010000327.1 GCA_013694595.1 Chthoniobacterales bacterium | reverse complement strand
CGCTCGCCGGGTTCGAGACGGATGACAGCGCCAGGTTCCGCCGACGCGGCATCGCCCAGGCGTTCCTCATACAGCCGCCACGCAGCGCGGCGCGACCGCACTTCGGTGAGCAGCAGCAGCGCTTCGGCGCCACCGATGATCAACCCGAGAGGGCTGCTGGCGAGGGTGAGGCTGAGAATACCGGCAGCGCTGAAAAGCATATCAGCCGCATGCGGCCCTAGCAGGTTCCGCAGCCCGACACGTGCGGCGGGGAACGCGTGCAGCACCCCGATCATCCCGGCAGCGACTACCGGTATCGGCGACCTAACAAGCGGGGTGCGAATCCCGAGCATCCCACGCGCGGCAAGCACCCCCAGACCGACCGCGGTCCCGATCGTCTCCGCCGAGCTCTGCAGCAACGGCTCGGGATCGAGCGGATGCGCGGGAGCATCTTCATGCGGCAGCGGCGGAAGGCCGACGCCGGCGATCACGTCCAGCAATTCTTCGAGATCGACCGTGTGGCGGTTCCATTCCACCAGCACGCGCCCGGTTAGTGGATTCGCCGTCGCCTTCACTTCGGGCTGGCTCTGCAGGCGTTCCACGACCCGCCGTGCCACGTCGGGATCGCGATCCAAACCGGGAACCACGATCCGCGCGCGTCCTATAGCGCCATTCGATCCATGTGCCTCGCGCAGCACAGCTGGACGCGCGGGTTGATGCGCGCCTTCCTCACTGGGTGGCTTCCAAGACGTCTCAGACGCGGCGCTCGGGCCGCGGAGGACCGAGAGGATCGCGTCGCCTTCTGTCGCCGCAGGATCGAAGCGCACGAGAACATTGCCCGTGACAGAGTCCGCGCGTGCGCCCTGCACACCTCGCAATTGGCGCAGCCGGCTTTCGATGTCGCGCGGGCGTTCTCGAGACCACTCAGGCAGGTGCACTCGCACTCGCCCCGGTATGTGATGAACGAGACGAGGCTCCGCGACGGCGACGGAACTCATTAGCCGTTCTTGATTATTTGCGGACGGCCAGGCTAATCGGCGGCCGTGCTACGGGCGCTTGTTGCGGATGTTCTGCGCTTCGGCCCAGATATCCTCCGCTTCCTCTCGCGCGCGAGCGACAGCCCACTGGACACGTTGGCTCACAAGTGTGGCGAAATAACCGAGTCGCTCTCCGGCTTGATCAACCAGTTCCTCGGCTCGCGCGCTGGCAGCTGATTGCCGGTCGGCCGGCTGCTCTGTCGCTACGTGCTCCTTCGCTGGCGAAGTCTCGGCTGCATCACTCATTGGGGATTCGTTTCTGAGGTTTGCGCGTGCGCAGTTGGTGGCCGCGCTTTGCTGTCGTCGTTGGCCGGAACAGGAGCGTTCTCGCTGTGCTCAGCCCTCGCCTGCGTCCCGCCAGTCGCAGCTTGCACGGCGCCAGGAACTGACGCAGCTGCTTCCTGAGCCCCGCGGCCAACGCCGCGCGCGAAGGCCGCAAGTGCGTCGCCGGCCCGCAGCGCTCCCGCCAATCCATAGACCGCGCCGCGTCGCAACACTGCGCGCGCTTTCGGTGAGCAGACCACCGCCGTTGCCGCGACAGCGACAGCGATATGAGGATCCTTGTAATGTTTCAAATTCATCTAGTTCTTCTGGTTAACCGAATTCCGCAGTCGGTTGGTTTCTAATTAAGATCAAGGCCGAATATCCACCAATGCCTTAACCGTTGGTATCGATAAAGCCGGAAAGGCGGGAGCCAATAGCGGCGCGACCGAGCCGTTGGTCGCGATGAAAAAACGCGAAATCATCATCGCGCCTGCTTGCTGCGTCGCGAGTTTCCGAGGAGTTTTCGAAATGCGGCGAGGGTTTCTGCGCTGACGTGATGCTCGATGCCTTCCGCGTCAGATTGAGCGACGGACTCAGGCACGCCGATAGATCGCAGAAAATTCACCACTGTTTCGTGGCGGCGGCGCGCCTTCTCGGCCAGCTTGCGGCCGGAGTCGGTGAGAAAGATTGAGCGGTAAGGCTGGGTTGTGACAAACCCGTCACGTTGCAGCCGCTGGATGGTGCGGCCGACGGTGACGTGCGTCACGCCCAGCCGACGTGCCATGTCGATGGCGCGAGCCTCGCCGGTCTCGGCAATGAGCGCTGCGATGAGCTCGACATAATCCTCCGCGGTTTCCTCGGAATGCTCTTCACGGGTGCGGCTGCGGGTGCCCTCCGCCGGCGTCTCCGTGGTAGCGCAGGTGAATCTCGAAGCGGCGGAACGGGCGGCAGTCACAGGCCCAACGAAAACGGAAAATTCACGATTGACAACCATATCCCACTTTGTAGCCTCGACTACATTGTATGGTTAATGTCACAAAGTCTAGCCGAATTTACATTGGGTCGCCGCTCCGGATTTGGGTGCTGCTGGTGCTCGCAGCAACGAGCGCGACCGTGACCAGTCAGGCCAACGCGCAGGTGGCCGTGAATCAGGCTGGAACAAGCCCTTCCGCGACTGGCAAGGCGACAGCCAGCGAGCCCACGATCGATAAGCGCCAGTTCAATCTCTTCAACCCGACGCCACGTGAGTATCTGCGCGATCTAGCGCCGGATCGGCCGGACACGACGGAAAGCCCGATCACTGTAGACGCGGGGCGGTTCCAAATCGAAGCCAGCTTTTTCGACTACGGCCGCAACGACGACGGCGGTGTCGAAGAGGAGGCCTTCACCTACGGCGCGGACAATCTCAAGGTCGGCCTCCACAATGCCGATCTGCAGTTCGTCGTGGACCCTTACAACAGAGGTTCGGTTGAATTTGGTCCCAAGCGGTTCGATCCGCGCCCACTGAAAGCGCTTCTGTCAGAGGAGAAAAACTATCGATGAAAAACAAACTGGAACACAGGTGCTCGAATGCACTCCGAAACGAAGCCGCTCGCCAAAGTGTGGTCGCACGGCGTGTCCGACATTCCCGACTGCTGTCGCTGGCGATCGGCGCAGCGGTGGTAGCGTTCTGCGCTGCGCTCGCTCCTCGCGTCGAAGCCACGCCACAGTTTGCCCGCAGCACCGGCCGGAGCTGCGTCTCGTGCCATATCGCGCCGCCAAAGCTGAACCAATGGGGTGAGGCATTTCGCGCGCGCGGCTATCGGCTGCCAAATGATGAACAGCTGAAGCCGACAGTGCCTCTGGCGGTCTGGCTCACCGGGCGACACGAGGAGCGCTCCCCCGGCGATCTAGAGAAATCGTATGTGCACAGAGTCGAGCTGATCAGTGGCGGGCCGCTTTGGGACCTCCCTTTGTCGTACTTCGTCGAATGGCGCGTAGTCAGCCTCGACCTCCGCACCGATGGCACGCTGCGCGACCGCGGCGGAAGGTTCGAAGACGCGTTGATTAACTGGGAAATCAACGACAGCAACACTTTCACCTTCGGGCAGTTCCGATCTTTGAATCAATACGACGTCTCGTTGCGCCTATCGGTCAGCGAGCCGGTCATATTTAGCGGGTCGCTTGCCGGTCCACTATCGCCCAACAGCCGCATTCAGGCGCTGCGGGCATTTGCACCCTCCGGCCGTTCTCCCGGTGCAACCTACACGTTTCGCTCGATCGGAGGGCCGCTCCCGAGCGACGGGCTCTTTCATTTCGTGAACGTGCCGTTCGTAGGAGAACTGTCCCTTCCGCTAAGCGAGGAGGCCCGACGCGAGGCGAGCTTTGAACTCGAAGGCCCGGCGAAGGGTGTGTTTCTGGAGACGTTCTATCGGCGCGGCCTAAACTCGATCGGCGCACACGCCTTTTTCGGCGAGAACGAGCGGCGGCTGTTCACCGGGGTCGGCCGATTCAACTACGACGATTTCTACGCCACCGCAGCGGCCGGAATCGATGATGCTGCCGGCCGCCGCTCTCGCGGCCGCTTCAGCATCGAGGCAGAATATTTGCCAAGTTATTTCGACCGGATTCGCCCCGGTATCGGCTTTCGGATAGAGCAGATCACGCACGCGCAGCGCGATCCGGCTTACATCCCGTACTTCGTTCTGACCGGCCCGAACACGAAATACTTCACTCTGCTCTTGCAAATTGAAGGCAGGTTCCAAGCCGACACCAGGGGCCTGTTCATCGACCTGTCCGCTATCTTCTAGCGACACACAGAGGTGCGTACCAGGGACAAGCGGTCCGACGTGACCAAGACGGTTGAGGGTTTCAGCGACTTGCAGATGCGCCTCAAGATCAACCTCTATATCGAATATGTCGGTGTCGCTGGTTCGAGCGCGTCCGACTACCAGACGACTCTCAGCGCGGGAGTGACCTACGGCATCTCCGATGACGTGCAATTTGATGTCGGCGGGCGCCTCGGCCTCAAC
>JACDCC010000325.1 GCA_013694595.1 Chthoniobacterales bacterium | reverse complement strand
ATCACTATCTTGATGTGCTGGCTCATCCCGGCCCCCGTCGTGTAGCGCACTCGGAGCAGTTTTCTGCTCCTGGAAAGCGCCGCCTGCGTTTACGCGCAGCGGCGTTTTTGCTTTCCCCCACACCTTGTTCTGTCGCTGGTCTACGTGCCGCCCTCGGCTGGTTAAAGTTAGGAGGGGAATTCGGCGGACGTTGCTTTCAGGCGGGCGCCATGTTGCGGCCCTCGTGAATCCACATGCACCAGATGCAGAGCGTCTCAGTTCTTCCCCTCTGCTTCGAAAACATCTTCGATCCCCCCTTCAGGCGCCGTTGGTCGCCGGTTGAGAGCGGTCAGCGGGCGAATGGCAGGCTTTCCCTCCATGCGGCACGAGATACATTGAAGGATGGCAGCATCAACAACCGAAGCCGTCGCGGCGGATTCCGTCACCCGATTAGAACAAGCAGCTGAATCCAACCCGCCGGAATCTGCTTACGTCGGGAAGCACATCATGCTCTACGACGGCATCTGCAGTTACTGCAAAGGCATCGTCGAAGCATTTCTGAACAGCGACGAGCAGGAGCAGTTCTTCTTCGCACCGCTGCAAGGCTCTTTTGCGCAGAAAGCTTTGGGGCGCTACGGGATCAATTCGCTGGAACTGCGCTCGATGTACGTGATCAGCGACTACCGGACCTCTGACGAAGCGCTGCGCGCCGCGGCTCCGGCGAGCAACTTCCTGTTGCTGCGCCTCTCCGGTGAGCTCAAGAAGCTCGGCGAAAGCAACGCCTGCAAACCGCGCTCGGTGCAGGATGCCGAGTACAAGGCAATTGCCGACACCCGCTACGACACACATCCGAAACTCGCCGATGTCGGCGTGCCGGAAGCCGACACCCGACACCGCTACATCTTCTAACAACGGCTCCTCGCCGGCGCCGCGTGGGTTAGTGTCCTTCCTGTTCTCCGACAGGCTCAAAGCCGGCCGCCATGAGATTGGCTACGCCTTCACTGATCCGGAGGTGCAGTGGCTTTTCGTACTGCAAAATCTGCAGCACATCGCGGAACCGTCTGATGTGATAATGCACCTCGTGCACGCCGCCTTCCTGAAGCACGTTTCCGGGCAGGGCGGTGTCATCCTTGTGAAACGTCAGCACGCCGACCAGCACGCCGTCGTTGAAGAGGTCGATGACGGCTTCGCTGCTGCCGCCACTCAGATAATGCAGCGTGTACTTTTGGAATGAGGTCGCCATAAGTTTGCGAGACTAGCAGCGGAATGCACCGCCGCGGAAGAACGGATGTCGCGGAGCGATCCGCCGTTTCGCCCGGACAGGATCTACGTCGTGATGGCGGCGGAGAGCCCTCAGCTTTGCGCACGAAGCGCACACAGTCCTAAGTCTGTGCACCCGTCGTGCGCGCCGGCGCCGTATGGTTGGCACCATGCCAAACGACTCTGCTTCGCCCGGAAAGAACCCCGATGCGGCGCTGGACGACGCCTCGCCGATCGAGAAAGCCGACGTCGAACTCGGGGCCAGGCTGGCCAGCGAGCGCGATCACCCGCTCGTCAAAGCGGCGGGGGACGCAGGTAAGATCGGCGATCAGGCGCCCCTCTATGCCTTGTCTGGCGCGCTGCTGATCGCGGGGATTGCGTTGCGCAGCCCGCGGGTCACGTCGAGCGGCGCGTCGATGCTCGGCGCGCTCGGAGCCGCTGATGTAATCAAGCGCCTCACAAAGGCGGTGGTCAGGCGGACGCGGCCGCACCTCTTCCTGGATGACGCGCGTTACGAGGCACACGCTGGCGGCTCGGGCGAGAAGCCGGAGCAATCTTTCCCCTCCGGCCACACCGCCGGCAGCGTCGCGGTGGCACGTGCACTCGCGCGCAACTTTCCCGCCGCCGGAGCCGCTGCGGGCGTGGGGGCGGTCGCCATCGGCATCAGCCGCGTCGCCAAGGGGGCGCACTGGCTGCTCGATGTGCTCGGTGGTGCGCTGATTGGCCTCGCCGCGGAAGCGCTCTCCGCGACGCTGCTGAAGTCGGCCGCCTCTGCTGTTTGCCGACGACGCCCGGAGCTGTGGGGCTGCAGGGCGGAAAAACGCACGGTGGGGCGATTGATGTGCCGCGTCGGAAGTGTTTGGTGATTGTGAGTTGCCCCTCACCTGGCGCTGCGCAGACGGCCTCCCACCCTGATTCCCAAGAGCCCCGCGGCCTATGTCCTCCCCTCCTGAGGGAGAGGGATTGAGGGGAGGGCGAACCTGCCGTGGCTGACAATGCGCGAACATTACCCGCCGCGTCCATCGCGACAGTAAACAGTTGACGCCGGGGCGCCTGATCGGCTAAAACCGCTGCATCGAGCGCAAGGCTGCTGTGATGCATCAGCAGTTTCGAAGGAGGACAAGGTAATGAAAAAGTGGTATTTCGAAGCGGATTATCTGCAGAGCTGTAACTGCGATTACGGCTGCCCCTGCGAGTTTTCGGCGCCGCCGACGATGGGGTTCTGCGAAGGGATGGGCGCATGGCAGATCGAGCGCGGCGATTATGACGGCGTGTCGCTCAACGGGCTCGGGCTCGCCTTTGCCGCGAAATGGCCGGGCGCGATTCACGAGGGCAACGGCGCGGTGCTCCTTCTGGTCGATGAGAAGGCTTCCGCGGAACAGCGGGAGGCATTGATCGCCATCGGTGCCGGCCAGGCTGGCGGCCTGCCGTTCGAGATCCTCGCCACCACTTTCAGCACGTTGCTTGAGCCGCAGTTCGTGCCGTTCAACTTCGACATCGATGGGGTGAACAGCTCGGTGACCGTCGGCAGCCAATTCCGCATCACGCTTGAGCCGATCAAGAACCCGGTGACGCGCGAGCCCGAGCAGGTGGCGGTGAATCACGGCACCGGCTTCATCTTCAAGGTCGCCGAGGCGTGCTCCGCGCGCGAAGGCGCCGTGGAGGCGGAGAAGATGAGCTTTTCGTATCCCGACAAAGCCGGCTTCATCAGCCGTATCCGCTACGGGAATTAACCGACGCCGCGATGGACGCGCTGCCCGCGCTCATCAAGCGTGACCGACTGATCATCGGGCTCGGCCTGGCGCTGACCGGCGCGATCGCGTGGTGGTACACCATCTACGAAGCGCGCCGCATGGACGTGACCGGCGTCTGCGCGTGTGCCGGCATGAAGATGGGCGGTCCGGAGCTTGAGTCGTGGTCGGCCGCATCGCTCGTCCCGCTCTTTCTGATGTGGGCCATCATGATGGTGGCGATGATGTTGCCGAGCGCGGCGCCGATGATCCTAACGTTCGCCGCCGTAGCGCGGAATCGCCGCCGCGCGAGTCGTCCTTACGTTCCGGTCGCGGTGTTTGCCGCCGGCTATGTCGCGATCTGGTGCGGGTTCAGCATCACCGCGGCGCTCGGGCAATGGCTTCTGCATCGCCTGGCGCTTCTCTCGCCGACGATGGTCAGCTCGAGCGCGTTGCTCGGCGGTTTGCTCCTGCTCGCGGCGGGCGTGTTTCAATTCACGCCGCTGAAACGGAGCTGTCTCACGCATTGTCGCGCGCCGCTCGAGTTCATCATGACGCGCTGGCGCGAAGGTCGTCGCGGCGCGTTCGCGATGGGCGTCGAACACGGCGCGTTTTGCACCGGCTGTTGTTGGGCGTTGATGGCGCTGCTTTTTGTCCTCGGCGTCATGAATATCCTCTGGATCGCCGCGCTCACGATACTCGTCGCGCTCGAGAAAATGCTTCCGCGCGCGAAGTGGCTCAGCACCGCGACAGGCGTGCTCCTTGTCTGCTGGGGCGCATGGGTGCTCGCCGGCGGTGCGGGATCGGATGGAATCGCCGGCGCACGACAGTGAGAACGTCGGCCGTCCGTTCGTGCTTCACGGTCGACGTGCAATTTGAAACGCTGCCCGTGAGCAGTCTCGCCCGGCCAGGAACCCTCTGCTTTCGCGATCGCTTCCAACGAGAGCCGAATGTCGAAGTTTAGATGGAAGGTAAAGCAACATTCGTCGCAGCGCGGCGACCAGTAAACTTCCTCCGATAGTGTCTGGTCCAAATAACGATACCCGCCGTCCCGATGACGGTCGGCCAAAGCCAGCGGGTGACGGGCGGTAGGAATTTCATGTTCACGACCGAGAACGCCGTCAGGGTGGCGATATAAGCGGCCAGCATTCTCGTCATATGGCTGTACCACCACGCCATCTTGTCGGCCGGGTGGTGAAGAAACTCGCGCATGTCGGAGGCCGCGAGCCAGAGACCAATAACGCCAAAAACAATCGCCACGATACCGAAGCTGGAGGTCAGCATCCCATAAACACCGTGGGTCACCAGGGCCAGACTGCCGAGGATCATGGCGGAAGCCGCCGTCCAATCCACCTTGCCGGCGCGTTGTTGCGGCGTTTTGCGATACAGGATCCGGTAGCCGGTGAGCGCGAGATAGAAGCTAAACACCGCGACGAGCAGAAAGAACAACCCGGATCGGATAAGCGACAGCGCGACAGCCGTGATCGCCACGCCGGTAATCGCCCAGAAGAAGACCTTACCCCAGCGGCGATGCCAAAGGCCGCCCTTGCCTGTCAACATCGCCGCCGGCGCGACGAACAAAGCGACGCTGCCGAACAGGATGTGTATGATGAGAACCACTTTGAAGATGTCGTTCATGTTCAACCTTCCATTTCTCGATAGAGGCTGACCGAAGATCTTCGATCACGAGCCATATCACGCAGTCATATATCAGTTAGATATAGCACTCGTCAATTTGTTTATATGAGGGAGGTGAAGAGCAGATACGCGATCCTTGGGATGCTGAGCATCGCGCCGATGTCTGGCTACGACATCAAGAAGGAGGTTGAGACCAGCATCAGCAATTTCTGGACGGAAAGTTACGGCCAGATCTACCCCGTGCTGAAGAGTCTGATTGCGGAGAAGCTCGTCACGAAAACCGTCGAGAGCGAAGGGGGTAAACCCGATCGCCACGTTTACGCTCTCACCGCGAAGGGCCGCAAAGAGCTGCGACGCTGGCTGCTCGAGGGCTCTGCGCCGAAAGTCCAGCGCAACGAATTTCTCCTGAAGTTGTTCTTCGGCGAGGAGATCCCGGCGAAGGCGAATATCGCTCACGTCGAAAATTTCAGAGAGCTGCAGCGCGGGCTGCTGAAGAAGTATGCCGCGATCGAGAAGCAGATCACCCGCGAGAATGCCGGTAACCCGAATCTACCTTACTGGTTGATGACAATTAGTTACGGACAGCACGTTAGCCGTGCCCTTGTGCATTGGTGCGACAAGACGTTGGCGGAGTTAGCCCGCATCGCGAAAAGCGGCAGCGGAACAAAACGGTAGCCGGAGAAGCTGCGACTTCTCGAATCTGTTTCCCGCGTTCCTGATTCAATCATCCGCTGCGCGTTCACTGCGCAGCCGGCGCAGGGTCGTTCAGCATGTTCAGCTTGATGCAGTGGAGGGCACTCACCTTCCACCGCCCATCTTCTTTCACGAACATCTCGGACCAGACCATTTCCGCCTTCCATGCGCTCGGGCCGCCCGGCTCATCCTCGACGATGTTGCGGTACGTCAACATCGCTACCTCACCGAAAAACTGGAGGACGAGATTCTGGTAGTCGGCTGTCTTCACGCGATCTTCGCCGGACGTCCGGTCGCGAATGTAATCAGCGCGGTTATGGAATTGGTCCTCCGCCCGAAAGACAAAATCCCGCGCCAGCACCCGGTCAAACTGCGCCGGATCTTTCGTCTGCATCGCGCGCGGCACTTCCATTTTCACCTGCATGATCGCTTCGGCGTCGGCTCTTTGGGCGTCCACGTTGTCGGTGATGAGCGTGTATTCTTTAATCCTGACGGAGGGATACTGTGACTCCGTCGTGAGCTGCACCTGCGACAACATGTTGCTCTCGCGGGGCGCCGCCGGTTTCTGCGCGTGCAACGATCCGCCGCCTACGAGCACTATAACCGACAGGCAAACGGCGAATTGCTTCATAGATTCCCTGTTCTAGGGCTTCTGCACCGGCTAGGCAGCAAAATCTTCCTCGACGGGAGCGCCTCTCAGAACCGTGAAGTCAAAACGGCCGAACGTCGGGATGTCCGGCCGCTCTGATGTGTTAGCCGGTATCCCGGCGAACGTCTAGCCGCCCAAGATGACGATCATTAGCCGCCGCGTGAGGACTGGCCAATGGGGACGCTTCGGCTGGGCCGCGCTACTCCGCCATCGCCTCGCCAGACCCGCCGACTTCCGCCGGAAAGTCCCGCAACTTCGGGAGCCCGTCCTTCATCGGCAGCACCGTCTCGGAGTAGTTCAGGTGGACTCCCGGCTTGAACGCCAGCGTAGGAATTGTCGCCGGAGAGAGAT
>JACDCC010000239.1 GCA_013694595.1 Chthoniobacterales bacterium | reverse complement strand
ATCCCTGCCGCGCGACACCCGGATCAGCCGGCCTTGAAGATCCTGAACGTGATCCTCACCTCCGGGAAGAACAGCCGCTTCTATCGCGCGTTGACCGACAAGAACCTGACCACCAGCGTGCGCGGCGACACCGGGTTCTTCCACGATCCTTCGCTGCACATGCTGTATGCGAGCCTCGCTCCACAGGCGACACACGAGCAGGTGGAGAAGATTGCCGTCGACGAGCTCGATCGTGTGAAAGCAGAGGGGGTGACGGACGGAGAAGTCGCGTCGGCGATTGCGCAAATTCTCGCCGCGGCGGCTTACGCGCGTGATGGCTCGTTCGCCGTGGCTAGCGCGCTGAACGAGTACATCGCTGCCGGCGAGTGGACGCTCTACGTGAACGAGGACGACCTCCTCACGAAGGTCACCGCCGCGGACGTAAAGCGCGTGGCGAACACCTATTTCCTCGAAGACAAACGGACGACGGGCTGGTTCATCCCGGTCGCCGGGGGGACCGAGCCAGGGCCCGCGGCTGACGATGGCGCGACTGCTCCGTAGCTCGACATCGACATGCAAGCATCGCACATCATGAAACGTATTTCCCTTCTCTCTCTCGCCCTTGCGCTGGTCGCAGCTGTGCCGCAGGCGCCCGCCCAGATCGCTGACAAGGTGGTGCGGGCGAAGATCGCCGGCATCGACGTCATCGCCTACGAAACCGGCGTCGAGAATGTCGTCACCTTCCGCGGCTCACTCCCGGCCGGTGACAGTTTTGCGCCGGAGAAGAACAGCGCGATTCCAACGCTCGTCGGCGGAATGCTCGATAAAGGCACGACCCAACAGGACAAGTTCGCGATCGCGCAAAAGCTGGAGAATATCGGCGCCAGCATCGATTTCTCGGTTGGCGGAGTGATGACCGAATTCCACGGGAAGTGCCTCCGGAAAGATTTCCCGCTCGTCATTTCGCTGCTCGCGGAACAGTTGCGGACGCCCTCGTTTTCTGAGGAAGAATTCGCGAAGGTTAAGAAGCAGCTGGCGGGCGATCTGCAGCGCGCGCTGGAGAGCACGGATTATCGCGCGGGTCAGGCGTTCTCCGAGACCGTCTTCCCGAAGGGCCACCCGAACTATTCGCCGCCCACGAAGGAGTTTCTCGCCGCGGTTGAGTCGGCTGAACTCGCGGACGTGAAAGCGTTCCATGCCGAATATTACGGCCCAGCGGAAGCGACGCTGGTCGCAGTCGGCGACATCGACATTGAGGGCCTCAAGGCTAAAATCGCGCGTGCCTTCGAAGGTTGGACCGGCGGAAAAACGCGGCCGGAATTCGCGAAAGCCAAACCCGCCACGGAGCGGCGCGAGGAAGTGGTCTCAATGGCTGACAAGCCGAACGTCACGGTGATCGTCGGGCAGGCGACGGGGCTGAAATACAGTGACCCGGATGCGCTGGCGTTGCGTGTGGGCACCGCCGTGCTCGGGCGCGGATTCACCGGTCGTCTGATGGCGAATGTGCGCGACAAAGAAGGGCTGACGTACGGCATCAGCTCAAACCTCGCGAGCGACTCGTTCACCGACGGCGAATGGCGGATCTCCGCAAACTTCGCTCCGCAGCTGCTCGAGAAGGGCATGACATCGACCCAGCGCGAGCTCGACTCCTGGTACAAAGATGGCGTCACTGCAACTGAGCTCGAGCGGGTGAAAAGCGCCCTCATCGGGACGTTCAAGGTCGGAATGGCGACCACGGACGGCCTCTCGAACGCGCTCCTCGACAGCGTGCACCGCGGCTACGATGTCACCTGGCTGGACGAATACACGAAGCGCGTCGCCGTCCTGACTCTGCCGGAGGTGAATGCCGCCATCAAAAAGCACCTCCAGCCGGAGAAGATGACAGTGATCAAGGCGGGCAGCGTCCCTCCGCCGCTGAATCGCGGGTAGCTCGACAGCGGCGTCTTCGCGGCTGCACTTCGACCCCGACGCATTCGGTTGCCGGTTCACGGCACCTTCCGGCTCTCGGCGGCGCTGCGGGCGCGGATCCTGCTTTTTTATCTCGGCATGAACACGTATCCCCGTGATTACGCCGCTTTTTTCAAGGGTCTCACGAACCGAGAAGTGATCGTGGAACTCCAGAAGGCACTCGATCAGGATTATGCGCAGCTCCGCGAAGGTGCTGCCAGAGTGTGGGAGCGGAAATTCGCCGGCAAAGATCCCAGCGACGCCTGCTGGAGCGTTCAAATATCGCCGGTGGGCAGCGATTCTGCCTTGGGCGGACGTGGTGGTGTGCGCGTGGCCGCGGAGCGCTTCCAGACTTCCTGCGCGTGGGGCTTGGACGCCGCCTACGCGTTCGACGACGCCGGATAAGAGCACCGTTCCGTCGCGCGCCAGAAGTTCGCGATCCCAAA
>JACDCC010000323.1 GCA_013694595.1 Chthoniobacterales bacterium | reverse complement strand
CCAGAGCATGAGGTGTTCTCGGCGCACCGATCCCTCACCCATCTCGTAATTAGCCGTCATTCTGAGCGCAGCAAAGCGGAGTCGAAGAATCCCGTTGTTGGAGATCTTCCCGGTAGCACCACGGGATCCCTCGGCTCCGCTCGGGATGACATGCTTGCTGTCCGCTTGCGAGATCAGTTTTAATCAGGCCAAGTCAGGAGCCGCATCAAACGCAGCCCACTTTCCGTCAGGCGTGCGTTCGCTCCGCTCCCGCCGATCACCCCCCGTGTCATCCCCGCGTAGTCACCTCCGCGTTTACGGATGTAAGAAAGGGTGGGGGCGGTCACCGCTGCGCTGGCGGGCGTGATTCGCAGTGGCACGCCGGCCTGGTTGAACGAAACCTCCCACGCCGGCGCCGATGCCGAGCCGCCTTCGCGCAGCAACCACGGATAACGCCGCGGCAGATCGAAGTTCGGAGAAGCGGGCAGCGTCACCTTATAGAACGTATCCTCCTGCTCGAGGAACTCCGGGATGCTGAGCCCCGGCCGCTTCCGCAACGCGAGATACAGCCCTGCGATATCGATCCCGGTCAGATTGAGTCCGTTGTAGAGCCCGTGGCGGTTCGGATCGCTTTTGAAAAACGCAACGTGCCACGATTCAAAATTGCGGCCTAACAAGAGGTTCAGCTCCAGATGCACGTGCGCTCGCGCCTGGTCGAGACCGTCGCCGGTGTAACCGAGGAGGCCCAGCTGCTCGCCGCGGTTCACCTTCGCGCCACGGCTGACGGTGGCGGACGCGAGGTGCCCGTAGAGACTGTAGTAGCTGGAGCCGTCCCAGACGTGCTCCACCACCACATACTTGCCGTAGTTGGAATAGCCGGGAACAAGATTGACGTGCACGACGGTGCCTTCTGCGATGGCGCGGACTTCATCCAGCGGCTCGCCGCGCGCGTCGCGCCGCACCGGCTTGATATCCAGGCCCTCGTGAAAACGCGTATAGACAAGGCCGCCGCCCGTCTCCACCGGGTTGCGGACGAAACCATATTGCCCCCCTTGCCATGGCCGGGTGGTCACGCCTTTGAAATCGCGGATGATGTGCTGGTAGAAGTCGGGCCCGCCGCCGCGAAAAAACGCATCGTTTTCCGTCGGCAGCGCCAGGTTCAACGGCTCCGACCGCCCCTCGCTGAGCGCGGGAATGAACGCACTGATCAGCATGATCGCTCCGAGGCGTAGCGCTCTGCTCATCCGCGTTTCTTGCGCTCGCCGATCAGGCGCCACTCTTTCTTCATCAACGCAACATCAGCTGCCGTGAGCCCCGACTCGACGTACAACTTACCATCCGACACGCGGCGGTCGACCTGCAGCTCAGCGGCGGGGCGACCGTTCACGAAGACATACAGAAAGCGGCCGCGCCGCTCCACGCTGAGCGTGTCGAGCGCCAGCTTCCCATGGTCGTTCAGCTGGAAGAGGACGCCGTAGCTGCCATCCGGCGCCTGGTAGGGATAAAACGCCACGACGTCCTGTTCCGAAATCGTGGGCACCTTCTCGATCACCACGTTTTTGCCGGTGATTCCAGACCGGATCTGCGTGGAGAACGCGGTGCCGTCATTCGCATTCGCCTCCAGATGGGCGCGCAACGTGGAACGCGGCTTCTTCGCGTCGCCCATGCCCGCACCACCGAGCACCAGTGCCATGACAAGGCATGCAGCGAGGCTCCTCATTGCGCGATTGATAAAGGGTTTGACACGATTTGCAACGTCTGGTGATTACCCGCTCATGAGACGCGCCTTGGTGCCGTTGCTGCTCGTCCTCGCGATGGGCCCCGAGGCGTTCGCTCAGCATGTGCTGCCGGCGCCGACCGCACCGCCGGAGCGCCGCAGCTGGTTCAGCCGCATGAACCCTTTCGCGCGCGAGCGCCTGCCGGAGTACAAAGATCCACGCATTCGAGGGCTCGTCTTTTCGCTCGAGCTCTCACCGCAGCCGATCAAGCTCTCGGAAGTGCGGCAGATGGACGTGAAGGTAACGCTGACGAACAAGTCGAAGCGGCCGGTCACTCTCGAGTTCCCGGATTCCCAGCGGATCGAGATTTATCTCCGGAACAGCAACGAGGAGATACTCACCACCTGGACCGATAATCACGCGTTCGCCCAAGTGCTCGGCACGGTGTTGATCAATCCGCAGGAGCGGATCGATTACGCCGAGACCATCGCCACACGCGAACTGCTGCCGAACAAGGTCTACATCGCGGAAGTCTTTTTTCCGAGCTATCCCGAGCTGCGCATCCGGCAGAAATTCCTGACGGCGCCGTGATTGTCGAGGCGCTTGTGTCAAGCGCTTGGCTCGGCGCGGCCGATGGGTCGGCGTTTGACACAAACGCCGCTACACCCGTGCAATGAGATTGTTTTCTGATTATCACACGCACCCGCAAGGTCACCGCGTCCAGCCCTACACGCAGGCGCTGTTGCAGCCATGGGTGGAGAGCGCCCGCGCGCGCGGGCTCAGCGACATCGCATTCACGGATCATGATCGCTACCACGCCGGCATCGATTTCGATCAGCTCGCGCGATTACGAGACGCGAACGGAGACGTGCGCATCCGCGCCGGCATTGAGCTCGACAACGATCCGGTGCATTCGCCGGCCAGCAGGCGGTGGATTGAAAAGCACTGGGACCAGCTCGATTTCGTCCTCGGTTCGGTGCACTTCCTCCATCGCGCTGATCAGATGTTCGATAGTGTGCCTGAGGGCGCCGAGCAGTTCGCCGGGCGGGACATAGACGCTCTTTATGAAGATTACTTTCGGCGCGTGCGCGAGATCGCAGCGACCGGTTTGGTCGATTGTCTGGCGCACATCGACCTCGTCAAAATCCACGGCGACCGACCGAATTCAGACGTGCGGTCGCTGGCCGATGAGACGCTGGAATTCGTAGCAGCGCGCGGCCTGACGATTGAGCTCTCGACGGCCGGGTGGCGGAAGCCGGTGGGGGAACTTTATCCCTCCGACGACCTGATCGTTCTCGCACAAAATAAAGGCATCGCGTTCACCACCGCGTCCGACGCGCACTCGCACGCGCAGCTCGGCGAGAACTACGAGCGTCTCTCACACAAGATGAAGGAGCTCGGTATCACCGACGTGTGCGTCTTCGAAGAGCATCAACAGCAGAGCCGCGCTCTGTAGATCTTGCTGGCGAGCGCACGCTGCCAGCGTGCCGGTCGCGGCAGCCTGCCGCGGCCATGGCGGCTGTCGCAACAGAGAGCGGCGGTGCATGTCTCCGAGTGTTGCCGGCAGGCTGCCGGAAACTACACGCTGGCAGCGTGCGCTCCCCGGAACAGCGCGGAATCTTGTGCGCCGCACCTAAAACCCGAGCCCAGCCGCACCCAACCCGCCGGTGATCTTCGTCATCTCGGATTGCGCGAGATCTTTGCCTTGCGCGATCGCCTGCTTCACACCGCTCAAGACCGCTTCCTCCAGAAACTCCACGTCCTCTGGATCGACGATTTGCTTATCGATCTTGAGCGAAAGGACATCGCCAGCGCCGTTCGCCACCACCGTGACCTTCCCGCCGGCTGCCTGCACCTCGACCGTCTTCTCCTCGAGCTCAGCCTGCGTCTTGGCCATCTGCTCCTGCATCTTCTGCGCCTGCTTCATCAACTTGTTCAGATTCATAATCGGGTCACTCGGTTAACGGTTTGATTTCGCCTTTAAAAATTTCCAGCGCCTCGCGAATGAGCGGATCGTCCTTGAATGATGTCGCCGCTGGATCCGGCGCTCGGCGCATCGGCGCAGCGACGGTGGGTTCCGGCTCTTCCGGTGCGTCTTCTGCGACCAACCCTTCCTTCAAGCTGAACTTCAGGTTCCACTCGCGCCCGCTGATCTCCTTCAGCAGGGACTCGAGGAAGTCGCGGTTGCGCGGCATCGCGAGCGATTCCATCGCCGTCCTTTGCTCCGGCGGAAAGCCGAGCAGCAGAAAACGTCCTTCGTGGCCCAGCACTCGCGCCGGTTGAGTCCACCCCCGAATCAGCGGACGCCGCATACGGATCTGCTCCACAGCTTTAGCCCAGAGCGCTTCCAGATCGACGGAATCGTCCGCTGGTTCCGAGATACGCGAGCCGATGTAGGCCGCGTCTCCTGACGCGGCGGGCGGTGGCTGCGGCGACGGCTCTTTCGTGCTGGCCGCGCGCTCGGTCGCGCCCGGTCGGGAGACCGGGCCTACATCGCGCTGCGGCGTTGCCTCTGCCGACGCGGCCTTGCGCTTGGGGGCTGATCTCGGCGCCGCCGTCCCATCCCGCAAGGCGGAAAGATTCTCGATCACTTGGTTCAGCGTGACCTGCTCGAGCGTCTGGATCGCTTTTATCACGGCGACCTCGAAGTGCAACTTCTTGTTCGGCGCCCATTTCATTCGGCCTTCCGCCGCCGCGAATTGATCGATCAATTCCAGCAGCCGATC
>JACDCC010000302.1 GCA_013694595.1 Chthoniobacterales bacterium | reverse complement strand
CTGGCTCCACCGCTACGGCTTGGCTAGCCGCGCGGTGCTGTTTCTGGTCACCGGCGGCTTCATGCTCGTGGCGGCATTCTTTCGCGCGCCGGCAGAGGCTCGCGGAATCAGCGGCGCGTTCCGGTTTCTCGAAGCGCAGCCGGTTGGTTGGGTGCTGGTCTGCGCCATTGGGGCCGGTCTCGCCGTTCATGGAGTCATGCTCGGGATTGGAGCTTTCCGGTCTCATGGGAAAGATGCGGGATACGGGAAGCGCGGTGCGCGCTGAGGATCCTGCACCTCAGCCTGCTCGCTCGGCATCACCCGGATTCACTACCAGGTAGCGCTGCGAGCCATTGCTCCAGACGAGCATGACGACGCCTTTGTCCGTCTTGATTTTGCGGGTCAAATCGATCGCGTCACGCGCGCGGTTCACATCCTGACGCGCGATCTCGCGGATCACGTCGCCCTCGCGCAGGCCAGCTTCTCCCGCTGGTGAGTCAGGAGTGACGTTCGTGATCAATGCGCCATTTAGATCAGGAGGCAGGTTGTATTGCTGCCGCATACGATCGTCGATCTCCGCGATCGTCACCCCACCGAGCAGCGCCCCTGTCGCTGACGAATCGTTCTGCGCGAAGCGACCTTGCTCCGTCGGCAGTTCGGCGAGTTCCACCTGCGCAGTTTTCTCCTGCACGTCGCGCAGGTATTTGATCTCGACCTTCGCGCCGGGCTCCAACCCGCCCACGGTGAGCCGCAGATCCCGCGGGTCAGTGATTTTCTGGCCGTTGACGTGCGTGATCACATCACCTCGCTGCACACCGGTGCTCGCCGCCGGACTTTGCGGCGTTACCTCCGTAACGAGGGCGCCGTCAGTGCTCTTCAATCCGAACGTCTCCGCAAGTTCGGAAGTCACCGGCTGAACGATCACGCCGAGATGCCCCCGGATCACGCGGCCTTTATCGAGAATGCTCTGCATCACGCTGCGCGCCAGATCTCCGGGGACTGCAAAGCCCACGCCCTGACTGCCACCGGTCCGGCTCACGATCGCGGTGTTGATGCCCACCAGTCGGCCTTCGAAATCCACGAGCGCGCCGCCGGAGTTGCCGGGGTTAATCGAGGCATCGGTCTGGATGAAGTTCTCGTAATCGATCATGCCCATCCCGCCGCGACCTTTGGCGCTGATGATGCCCATCGTGACCGATTGTCCGACGCCGAAAGGATTGCCGATCGCCAGCACCAGATCGCCGACTTGCGTCTTCTCTAGGTCGGCAAACGTGATCGCCGGGAAGTTGTCGCCCTCGATCTTCAGGACGGCCAAATCAGTGGCCGGATCGGTCCCGATCTTTGTGGCTTTATACTGTTTCTGCTCCGCGCCGATGCTCACCATGATCTCATCCGCACCGTCGATCACGTGGTTACTGGTGAGGATGTGCCCTTCCGGCGTGACGATGACACCAGACCCAAGCCCCTGCTGTTTCCGGTTCTGCGGCGGCATGCCGCGAAGATCTCCATTGTCGAACCCACGAAAAGCGGGGTGATCGAGCAATGGGTGCGCACGAAGGTCCCGCCGAACCGCGCGGGTCGTGAAAATGTTGACGACCGTCGGTGCCACCCGTTCAACCACCGGCGCGAAGCTGGTGACGCTGGGAGCTGTCCGCTGAACCGGCGACGGATCGACATTGATCTGCGGCGCCGACGGCGCAGGCGAATTTTGCTGCGCGAACACTGCAGACGCCGGCAGCGCAAGCGCGCTGGCGCAAAGACAGGAGAGAGTTGCGCGCCGCACCGCGGAGAGTCGGTTGCGGGAGAGGCGAGACACGGCGAAGGAGTTTTGTTTCACGTGGCCAAGCTCCCAACCGGACCTGACGCGGATATTACGCCCGAATTACAGGTGTGTAACCGTGGCGAGCTGCTCTCGTCTCACGAGATGATCAACTTCTCAGGCCCAACCGGCGATCCAGCGAGTTCCGGGGCTCGCCGAAGTCGCAAAATCCTGACGGCGTGTTCAGACTCGCGGTTGCGCGCTCGCCGATTCTCGAACGTTGCCGCGGACTCGGACGGTGTCGTATCTTTCTTCAGCCGCTGCGGGAGCGAGCATTGCCTTCCACTCGGCACGATCCTTCGCTCTCGCCTTCTGCCATACGGCCACCTTTGCGTATGAGCCCCAGCAGTGTCCTGGCAGCACATTGGAAAGCCAGAGGCAGATGAGGGGAATCTTCGCCAGGTTCTTCGGATCAGCATTGAGACTGCGCGCTGCAGATCGTTCGAGAAAACAGCTTCGAAGGAACCACCGCCGACCTGCCCATATCGGTCGTAGTAGATCAATTCTTGCAACGTCTCCGTCCCGAGAGATTGGTATATCAACGATTGCAAAACCCTCGACGTTCGCACATTCCGGTCCGCATTCCGGACCGGCCTTCACGGTGTTCGTCGTTTCACGTCTGCGGAAGGCGTTTTCAAAAGCCTCCAGCCCCATTTGGACGACTCGCACCAATCGAAAGCCGTTGACCGACTTCACGCCAGCGACTTCGTCGCGTACAGATTCCCAGTAGACGTTGACGTCCTCCGGCCCTTCCCGCTGAATGTCGTCGGGAATGAGCGGATTCTCGTAGGCATCCGACAGCGTGTAGTGATCCTGCGCCTGTTCGCATGCCAATATGAGGGTCACGCACCTTGGATTCGATGTCGGTTCTGATGGTGTTCTCCCCGTACGTCGCCATCGCGTCAGGCGCGGCTGTCCCTGTCATTGACATCCCCGGGCGCTCTCCGCGCACGACACGCGACGCGTAGGCGGTCAGCGCACGCTCACAAGCGCATGAAGCGTCAGTGTAGCCGTCGCCCCAGGCGCAGCAGCGATCACGGAAGCGGCGAAAAGGCGTGCGGGACGAGTGAGACGCATCGCGCGCGCGAGGGACGTGATTTTGTACGCTGCTTTATCCACTCGCGCGGTCATTTGGGTGCACGTGAGACAGCGTGCGATCACGGTGCTTCGGCGTTTCCCCTCTACGCGAGCAGGTGTGAGCGCGTGAGATAAAATGGGCGAATTTGCATTGAACTGCTTGGCAAGGAGGTGCTCTACCACTGAGCTACACCCGCATCTTGAGCGGCTTGCAATAATGTCCACAGCCTCTCGCGGTGCAAGGGTTTAATTGTCCGCCCGATGCGGTGTAAAAATCGGTTTTGGCGGCGCACATTTTTGAATCCAAACGGCGCCTGACGCGCATCTCACTTCAAAAGCACCAATATGAAATCGATTCCTGTCATCTCTCTGATCTCCGCGGCCATGCTCATGACTGCCTTTGGCCAGGATCCTATTCCGCCGGCACCCGCTGCCACCGCGCCCGCTCTCGAAGCATCAGCCACTCCGCCGACTCCGCCCGCGACACCCGCGGCCGTCGCGAGTCCTACCGCGCAGACTTCCGCCACCGTGCGTGACGACCGCGACGACGACGAGGATCTCGAGCGGCAAATCGAACGCAAAGTGAAGCGAGGACTCAGCATTACCTTTGGCGACGACAAAGACAAAGACACCGTTGATCGCGTGGTAAGACGCGGCCGCCGCGACCACGACTTCGACAGCAATTTCGACGAAGGCGCGCTGATGGCGATACCGATCGTCGGCATCATCTTCACGACGCTCTTCGGCGCGCCGGTCTTGATCGTGGGCGTGATCATGTTCTTCAGCTTCTGGAAAGCGCGGTCGCTGCACAAAACGGTCCGCATGATGGTGGAGAAGGGCCAGCCGGTCCCGGAGGCGCTGTTTGCGGCGCCGCATACGCCCGCGCGGCAGCGGTCGGACATGCGGCGCGGTGTCATCCTTGTGATGGTAGGCATCGGGATCATGATTCTGTTTGGAGCGCTCGATGACTGGGACGGCGGCGCCTGGGCGTTGGGCATCATCCCATTTCTGATCGGCGCCGGTTACCTGGCCGTTTGGAAGCTGGAAGGCAACAAACTCACGTTCAACAAAGGTGGTACCGACAATCCACCGCCGTTGCCCTAACCTCGGCAGCGTGTCGCTGACAGATGCAGACCTCGTCGCCCGGGTTCTTCTCGATGACGACCACCACGCCTTTTCCGAGCTGGTGCGGCGGCATCAATCCGCCGTCCGTGGTCTGCTCCGGCAGCTCACTCGCACCGATGTGTCGCTGGCGGATGATCTTGCCCAGGAGACATTCCTCAAAGCCT
>JACDCC010000288.1 GCA_013694595.1 Chthoniobacterales bacterium | reverse complement strand
TCGCGAACGCGTCGCGGTCGTTATCGAAATAGATCCAGGCTTCGCGTGCGCCGCTCTCGCGGATTTTCGCAGCCCAGCTGTCGAGCTCCTCATCCGAATAATCGTGTCGATACCAGCGGCTGCGGCCATGCAGGCGCGCGTAGATGACGTCACTGGTCTTGATCAACTCGTCGGGCAGACGCGGCGCGCTTACGGTGCAGAAGGTGAGGCCACGTTCCGCAAAGCGACGGTAAACCGATTCACGCCACCAGCTGTGGTGGCGGAACTCGACGGCGTTGCGGTATTGCGGGTCCAGTTGACGTAAAATGCTCTGCAGGCGCGACGGCGTGTAACGATAGCTCGGCGGAAATTGAAAGAGGAAGCAGCCGAGCGTCGGCCCCAAAATCTCAGCGAAGCGGTAGAACTCCTCAATCAGCATGCGCGTGTGCACGAGCCGCTTCTCGTGCGTGATCAGACGATTCACCTTCACCGAGTAGCGGAAGCCTTCGGGGGCGTTGCGGCGCCAGCCTTTCGCGGTGGCGAGCTTCGGCCAGCTGTAAAACGGTGCGTTCAGCTCCACCGTCTGGAAGTTTTCTGTATAATGCCGGAACCACGTGTCCGTGCGCGGCGTATCCGGATAAAAGATGCCGCGCCAGTGCCAGTAAAACCAACCTGAGCAGCCGACATGCACCTCCATGCGAAGCAGCTTTGCCGGTGGGGCGAGACTCTGTCGAGCCTGAGAGTTGCGGCCGTCTGTAGCCAGGCTCGACGGAGTCTCGCCCTACCATTGTCTTGACCGCTTTTCGGCAATCGCGCAGCCTCACCGCCATGAACTCTCTCTCTCGTTTCGCGGATCCGGTTTACTGCATCCTCCGGCTGATCTCGGGTCTCCTCGTGGCCACGCATGGCGCGCAGAAAGCTTTCGGGATGTTCGGCGGCAAAGTCGCGCAGGCGCCACAGATGATGTTCGCCGGATGGGTGGAACTGGTCGGCGGCTTGCTGATTGCCTTCGGATTGCTGACCCGGCCGGCAGCGTTTCTTTGCAGCGGTTTCATGGCGGTGGCTTACTTCATGGCACACGCGCCCGGCGGCTGGCACCCGGTCGTCAACAAAGGCGAGCTGGCGGTGGTCTACTGCTTCCTGTTTTTGTACATGTTCTTCTACGGGCCCGGCCGCTACAGCCTCGACTCCATGATCTTCCGCAATCGCGCGGGCGACAACGACATGGGGCGCCGGCAGAATCCGCTGACGTGAGGATCCTCTACGCAGCAGCAGCGGTTGCGCTGACACTGGCCGCGGCATCCACCGCTTCGGCGCAGGATTGGGCGAAGCCGCGTCTGGAGAATTCGCCGCGTCATGGCGAGTGGGTGGAATACAAATCGGGCAACCGCATGCTGAAGGCGTTCGTTGTTTACCCGGAACGGAAAGAGAAGGCGCCGGTCGTCATCGTCATCCACGAGATCTTCGGGCTGACGGATTGGGTGCGCGGACTCTGTGATCAACTTGCGGAGAATGGCGTAATCGCGATCGCGCCTGACATGCTGAGCGGGCAGACTTTTCCCGATGTCGACGGCGCGCGGAAAGCGATCGGGGCGCTGCCGAACGAACAGATCATCGGCGATCTGAATGCGACCGCTGCGGTCGCGGCGAAAATTCCGGCGGCCAATGGAACGCTCGCGGTGTCAGGATTCTGCTGGGGCGGCGGGTGGGCGTTTGAGTTCGCCAGCGTGAATCCGAAGCTGAAATCAGCGTATTCGTTCTACGGGCCGGCCTTGAACGACCCGGGGCAGGTCGCGAGCGTCCACTGTCCGGTCTACGGGTTCTATGCGGAGAATGACGAGCGGGTGAACGCCACAGTGCCGAAAGCAGAAGAGCTGATGAAGAACGCCGGTAAGAAGTTCGAGCCGGTCTTCTACAAGGGCGCGGGGCACGGCTTCATGCGCGCGGGCGAAATGCCCGAGGCTTCGCCGGAGAACAAACAGGCGCGCGAAGACGCCTGGGCGCGTTGGAAGACGCTGCTCAAGCAGCTGGAGTAGCTCGCGGGACCAGCGATCTGCGTCACACGCGCCACTCGTAGGCGTCGTGAGCGGGGGAGACGGCGAAGACTCGCGTCCGCAGTTTAGACGTTCCGAATCGCCCAGCGCGTCCTCCCTGCGTAGCGCGCCGGGCCTGCTTCAGACGCGCAACGCGTGAATGTGAGATCCTTCGGCGCGCTGCGCCAGCCTCAGGATGACCCGTTCGCGCACAAGGCTATCCGGACGCGCAGTTACTTTTTCAGAAGCGACCGGCTCGACCAATGGATCGCACGGATGCGCCAGCCATCCGCCGTTTTCGAGAGCACCATCAACTCGGTCCCTGCCGAGTCGATCGCGCGTCCTTTGAAGTTACCGGTAGTGCGACTGGTCGACGTGCTCCAGGCGACGGAACCCTCCTGCCGCGTGCTGACATCCTCGCGCTTGCCCGGCACCGCCTGAGCAAATTCGATATCCGCGGAGAGATGCCCCTTTTCGTATTCCGCGCGCGTCTCGGTGTGGCCACTCTCAAGGATTCGCGCGTCAGGCGCGAGCAACGCCATTGCGGCGGCGGCGTCTCCTTTGTTGAGCGCGGCGTGGAATCGTTCGACGGTGGCCGTGATCTCGGGATCCGGCTCTTGTTCCGCCACGGCTGGAGCACAGGCGAGGAGGATCGCAGCCAAGGCCGCGGGCCATCGTTGCGAGCTGAGGTTAATGATCATGCGCGTGCTCCTGCCCATTCGCTTTGTCGGATGATTTCTCCGGCACGAGGGCCATGCCGCCGCACTTCGGGCATTTGCCGGGACCTTTTTGCCGCACCTCCGGGTGCATCGGGCAGGTGTAGATTACGTCACTTCCGGCGGCGT
>JACDCC010000258.1 GCA_013694595.1 Chthoniobacterales bacterium | reverse complement strand
GACCACGATGTGCAGACGCTCCGCACTTCAAGTGCCGCGACGCATCGCTTCGAGAAGGTGAACAGCTCACACCACCAGGCGATCGATCGGCTCGCGGACGGCTGCGAAGTGGAGGCCTGGTCGGCAGAGGACGACATCATCGAGCAAATCCGACTGAAAGATTACGCGTTCGCCGTGGGTGTTCAGTACCACCCGGAGCGCGGCACGTCATATTGCTCGCTGTTTGACCATTTCGCCTCACGCTTGAAGTAGCAGTATGTCGACGCCGCAAAACACGATCGCGATCGTTTATGATTACGATCAGACGCTGAGCCCGAGCTACATGCAGGACGAAGTGGTCTTTCCCGCCTTCGGGATCAACAAAGACGGCTTCTGGCGGCGCTGTAGCGAACTGGTCGCGAGCCAGGGATACGACAACGAGCTGGCCTACATGAAGGTCTTGCTCGACACGCTGGGGATGGATCGCCCGACGAACGCGGACCTCAAGTCGTTAGGCGAAAAGCTGAATTTTTATCAGGGCCTGCCGGAGATGTTCGAGGAATTTGGCGACGGGCTCCTGACCGAGGAGCAGCGCACCCATGGGATCAGCGTCGAGCATTACATCATCTCCTCGGGGATGAAGATCTTGATCGAGGGCAGCCGGCTGGCGCCCTACGTCCGCGCGATTTTCGGTTGCGAATTCGCAGAGGATGACGAGGGCCGGATTACTTTTCCGAAGCGCGTCATCAGTCACACGCAAAAAACGCAGTACCTTTTCCGGATCAACAAGGGTCTACTCGACATGTCGCAGGATGTGAACGATCACATGGACCCGGGGATCCGGCCCATTCCTTTCGCGCACATGATTTATGTCGGTGACGGGCCCACGGATGTGCCCTGTTTTACCGTCATGCGGAAAAACGGCGGGGAAGCGATCGCGGTTTACAATCCCTACGATCCCGCGCGGGCCGGTTTCAAGAAATGTTACCAGCTCTCCACCCATGCCGACCGGGTGAAGCATATTGCTCCGGCCGATTACCGGCCCGGCACGCACCTCCGCATGCTGCTCGAGCAAATGGTCGAGGAAACCGCGAACCGGATCGTCGCGCAGCGGCGCACCGCGATCGAGACGGGCACGGTTCGGGCGCCGAAGCACTGAGCGCGCGACGGTTTCACCGTCGCTTCACTGCCGGAAATGCGACTGAAAAAGTGCGACGGTCGGAGACCGCCGCTACAGAGAAGAGAGAATGCCCAACCGAATTGACCGTTGTTTTGCCGAATTGCGCGCCCGCCAGGAGAAAGGCTTCATCGCTTATATCGGCGCGGGAGACCCGAACCTCTCCGCCACGGTGCAGCTGGCGCATGCCCTGGAAGCGGCCGGGACGGATATCCTCGAACTCGGCATTCCGTTTTCCGATCCACTGGCCGACGGGCTCGTGAATCAGCTCGCGGCGCAACGCGCCCTCGAAGCAGGCGCGACGGTCCGGGGCGTCCTCGCTTGTGTCCGCGAAATCCGCCGTGCCTCGGAGATGCCCATCGTGCTCTACACGTATCTGAATCCGATCGTGCAATTCGGCTGGGAGGAATTTCACCGCGAAGCGGAAGACGCCGGAGTGAACGGCCTTCTTATCCTCGATCTGCCGCCCGATGAAGACTTGCGGGAGCACCAGGCTGCGCTGGCGCATATCCGGTTGGTGGCGCCGACCACGCCGCGCCAGCGACTGGAGACAATCTGCGCGCGGGGCGCGGGCTTTATTTATTACGTCTCGCGGGAAGGTGTGACGGGGGCGCAGGACAATGTGGCGAGTTCGCTGGGCGAACGGGTCGCGGAGTTACGGCAGTTTACGCAATTGCCGGTCGCGGTCGGTTTCGGCATTACGACGGCGGACCAGGTGCGAGAAGTTGCCCGTCATGCGGACGCCGTGGTGGTGGGGAGCGCCATTGTCGATCAAATCGCACAAGCCGGGAAGAGCGCTGATCTGGTCGAAAAAGTAACCGCCTTCGTGCGCCCGCTAATTCAGGCGACCAGGCACTAGTTTACTCGGCGGGTGGCTCAGTTTTCGGAGTGTAAAGGTCAAAGAGATCAGTCTGCCTTGTCCGCTCGAAGCTGGCCTCGAAGTCGGCGCGGAATTTCTCTGAATAGAGTGGGCCGCCCGGTGGATAATAGGTCCGCATCGTAAATGGATCGCTGTTCTTCGGAATCAACCACGCGACTGGCCGGGCATGGCGCTCCTCAAGTTCTTGGACCAGCGCAGGTAATTCCGGTTCGGACGAATCGACGTAAGTGAAATCCATCTTCGCCATGGGATCGATCCCTGGAGGCATCCCCGCAAAAATCAGTTGGCAGCGGACCCAGGTGGCATCGTACTCGGCATCTCCCCCGGCGCCGGCCAGGAATGTGTAGCCCGGATTGTCTCGCACGATGTTTTGCACCTCACGGATGGCCGCCTGCTCGGCCGGTTCCTTGCGGAGGCATCGCTCGACCATGCTGTAGGTGGCGTGTGTCGTGACAAGGGCACAGGAGACAAACCAGGAATAGCAGAACGCGTAGGCCGTGCTGGAGAAGAGGCGTGGTTGCCAGACGATCCTCGCCCCTTCCTGCGCCCTCTCCGCGCACAGGAACAGAATGAGCGGTAAGAACGGAAGGAGGTGTTGCGCCCCCGATCCGGAAAGAGCGGCAGGCTTGATCGCGATGAGCACGCCCAGACAAATGGCGGAGAGGTATCTTCGCTCGCTGGGCGCGAAGGGGATGGGCGCTTCTGGGCGGCTGATTTTGTAGAAGAGGGTAGTCGCAGCCAGGGGCGTGAACATGGTCGCGGCCCACTCCATGGCGTTGCGATACTCCTTGATGTTGAAGCCGTACTGGGAGGCGAACCGCAACAAGGCAATGTAGTTTCCGAGAGAAACCTGGGGGAAAGCAAAGAACCCGCCGATCGTGATCGCGCCGGCAATCGCAGCGGACGTCAGCCACTCACGGAAGATCCAGTTTCGATTCGCCGCGAGCACGAAGATCGGCAAAAAGTAGACGGCTGAGTGGACCTTGAGGCCCACGGAAAGTCCCAGGGCAATGCCCAAAAGTACCGGGGAGAGCGAGGTTTTCCTAACGACAGAGACGAGACCAAGGGCAGTGAAGAAAAGCAGGATAGGCTCGGGACGAGTCCAGAAATAAAAGAAGGTGTAACGGAGGAAGAGAGCGGCGCAGAGCCCGGTGAAAAGAAGAGCGATGCGTTTCGTGACATTGGTGGAGAAGGCCCAATAGATCAGACCAAGGCTGCCCACCGCGGCGAGGCAGGAGAGTAGTTTGCTCGAGAAGATGCTGGGCCCAAGGAGTCCCTGGGCGACACCTTCGAAGAGAAAGAGAAACGGTCCATAAGGCAGACTGTACCTCTGATGCGTCGTCAGATCCTGATACACCGGAGTCCCCTGCCAGGAGAGCCAGGAGATGATCGCCACCAGGGGCTCGACGTGGTCAAAGAATGTCGAGGTAAACAGGTAGAGAAGCGGTGGGATGACGAAACAGACGATGGCCACCGCCGCGGCGAGAAGAAGTCCCGTCTCTTCGAGCACGAAGAGCTTCTGCAGGGGAGCGATCCGCGCGATCAGGAAAAAAACGCAGAAGAGGGGGATGAAGAACGCGACGCCCCAGAAAAGAGGACTCGCCCCGAGTTCGCGGACGAGCGGGTGAAGCAACGAGTAGGAAAGGTACATTGAGTCAGACTAAAGCGCCTGCCGTTCCGCGGAGTCATGCGCTGTGAGAACGCTGACTACTCGCCTTTGCGCCGATTTCCAAGCGAAGAAGGCTCTCGTGCACGGCGGACGGCGAACCGCCTGGCCGCTAGTCCTACGGGGCGATGTTTACGGCGCCGCAGGCGCATGGTAAGGAACCGCGATGCCGAAGCTGCGTTTCACCAAGATGAATGGCGCGGGCAATGACTTCGTCCTGCTCGACAATCGCCTGGGCGATCTGCGCCTGGAACGCGCGGCCATTGCTCGCCTCTGCGACCGGCATCGGGGGATCGGAGCTGACGGCGTCCTCGTTTTGGAGCGGCCGGCGAATGGCGCCGATTTTCGCATGCGTTATTACAACGCAGACGGCGGCGAAGCGGAGATGTGCGGAAACGGGGCGCGTTGTTTTGCGCGCTTCGCGGATCGCATCGCGGGGCCGCTGGAGAGGCTCTCCTTCGAGACACCGGCAGGCGTGATCGCTGCCGTGCTGGAAGGCGCGGGCGTGACACTGCAGATGAGTGATCCCAAAGACCTCGAGCTTGGCCTTCGCATTTCGCCGGGTGGTCAGGCGGTTCGTTGCCATTATATCGACAGCGGGGTGCCGCACGTCGTCGTGCCAGTGGACGCGATCGAGAACGTGAAGGTGCGTGAACTCGGTTCCGCGATTCGACATGATCCGCGCTTTTCGCCGCGCGGGGCGAACGTGAATTTTCTGGAGAGGCGGGGTGAGCGCGCGATCGCGATCCGGACCTACGAGCGCGGCGTCGAAGACGAGACCTTGGCGTGTGGCACTGGCGTCGTGGCGAGCGCGCTCATTTTTTCCGCGACGGAAAACATCGACGGTCCCGTCGAAGTCCTTGTCCGCGGCGGCGACGAGCTTCAGGTGGGATTCGCGCGCGAGGGCGAGTGTTTCACGAATGTAACGCTCAGCGGTCCCGCAGACTTCGCGTTCGAAGGCACGGTCGAACTGTAAGGTAGCGCAAGCTTCCGGCTTGCGTCGTTTTGGTTCGCAAGCTGGAAGCTTGCGCTACATTCGCGAATGTTCCGTGGCACCTATACCGCGCTGGTGACGCCATTCCGTGACGGCGAGATCGACGTCGCGGCGTTAGAAAAATTAGTCGAGGCTCAGATCGCCGCTGGCATCACCGGGGTCGTCGCCGTCGGCACGACCGGCGAAAGCCCTACGCTTTCGCACGACGAACGCGAGCAGGTCATCCGAATAACCGTCCAGGTTGCGGATGGACGGTGTCAGGTGCTGGCGGGAACGGGATCGTATTCCACCCGTAAGGCGATCGCGGCGACACAAGCGGCGGAGAAGATGGGCGTTGATGGCGCTCTCATCGTTGCGCCTTATTACAACAAACCGAGCCAGGAAGGCCTCTTCCGTCATTTTCAGGCGATCGCCGGCGAAACCGGTTTGCCCATCATGCTCTACAACATTCCGGGTCGCTGCGGCGTCGACATCGCGAGCGCGACGGTTGAACGTCTCGCCGCGGCCTGCCGGAACATCGTGTCGATCAAGGAAGCGAGCGGGAGCGTGGAACGGGTCGCGCAATTGTGTGGCCGCCTGCCCGAAGCGTTTACGGTCCTAAGCGGAGACGACGGGCTGACACTGCCGTTCATGGCTGTGGGCGCGGTCGGCGTCGTCAGTGTCGCGTCGAATCTCCTGCCGGCGGAAGTCTGCGAGCTAGTAAACGCGTTCCGCCGAGGGGACGTCGCCGCCGCGCAGCAGCTGCATCGGCGCCTCGGCGCGATCTTCAAGGACTTGTTCATCGAGCCGAACCCGGTGCCGGTGAAAAGAGCGCTCGAATGGGCGGGAGAGATGACCAGTGAAGTGCGGTTGCCGCTGTGCGAGATGACCGCTGCGAACGAGGCACGACTCCGCAAAACGCTCGACGCGCTCGAAGCTGCCGTCTGATGAGCAAACCCGTCCGCGTGTTGCTCGTCGGCGCTGCCGGTCGGCTAGGACGCGCGATTGCGACAGCGGCGGAAAATCACGAGCAGCTCCGGATCGTGGCGCAGTGTGGGCGCGGCGACGATGTGCGGAAATGCATTCGGGATGCCGATGTGGTTATCGACGTCAGCCACGTTGATGTGGCGGGCGGGAATTGCGCAGCGGCGGCGAACGCCGGCAAACCGCTTGTCATCGGCACAACGGGGCATTCTCCTGAGCAGCTGCAGCTCGTCATGGACGCGGCTCGTACCATTCCCATCGTTCTGGCGCCCAACTTCAGCATGGGTGTGAACACGCTTTTCTGGCTCGCGCGGAAAGCCGCGGAGCTGCTCGGCGACGGCTTTGACATCGAGATTATCGAGACGCATCACCGATTGAAAAAAGACGCGCCAAGCGGGACCGCGAAACGCTTGGCGGAGATTTTGTGTGAGGTGCGCAGCTTGCACGCTGATGAAGATGTCGCGCATGGGCGGACCGGCATCACGGGCGAACGTCCAGCGCGTCAGATAGGCATGCATGCGATTCGGGCAGGCGACGTTGTCGGCGATCACACGGTGACGTTCGCGTCGGTGGGCGAGCGCCTGGAACTGACGCACAAGGCCTCAAGCCGTGACACCTTCGCCCACGGCGCCGTGCGCGCGGCCACTTGGATCATCGGCAAAGCGCCGGGCCTTTACAGCATGGAGGACGTGCTCGGGCTGAACGACAGCGCGCGATGAGAGCGGGCATCGCGCTCGGATCGAATCTCGGCGATCGACTCGCGAATCTAGGCGCCGCGCGGGCTCGTTTGCAGCGGCTCGCGTCGGTCGAGCCACCGGTGCTCGCTTCGCGTGTCTACGAGACCGCGCCCGTCGGTTGCGAACCAGGCGCCGGTCCGTTCCTGAACGCGGTGGTTGAGCTCGGGTTCGTCGGCGAAGCAGCCGAGCTGCTCCGTCGGCTGCGCGAGATCGAAGCGGAGCTCGGCCGGCCCGCTGCTCACCCCAAGAACGTTTCGCGGATGATCGATCTCGATCTGCTCTATTTCGGACACGAGCAAAGCAGCACATCCGAGTTGGTGTTGCCGCATCCGCGACTTCACGAGCGCCGCTTCGTGCTGCAACCGCTTGCCGACATTCGCAGCGATTTCGTTCTCCCAGGGCACAATGAACCTGTCGCCGCGCTGCTCGCGCGGCTCGATGGGGAACAGCCATTGGTGTCCATCGCCAGCGAGTGGTAGCCTCCGGTCCGATGCAGCAATGGCGCGAGAAGAAGGAGCGGGGTGAACGCATTACTGCGCTCACGGCGTACGATTACCCGACAGCGCGTCTGCTCGACGAAGCAGGCGTCGACATCATCCTCGTGGGCGATTCGTTAGGCATGGTGGTGCTCGGGTATGAAGACACCACGCAGGTCACCTTGCAGGAGGTGGTGCACCACACCCGCGCGGTCGTTCGTGGAACGCAGCGCGCTTTGGTGGTGGCTGATCTGCCGATCCACACCTACGACACGCCGGCCGACGCCGTCGCGAATGCGCGGCAGCTGATTGGTGCCGGCGCGAAGGCGGTGAAGCTCGAGGGCGGGGCCAGCCATCGGGCGCAGATCGAGGAGATTCTCGATGCCGGGATTCCGCTGATGGCGCACATCGGCATGTTGCCGCAGCAGGTGCGCGAGGAAGGCGGCTACAAGTTGAAAGGTCGGACGCCGGCGGAAGCGGAGATTTTGCTGCGTGATGCGCAGGCTGTGGAAGCGGCGGGCGCTTTTGCCGTGGTGCTCGAGATTGTCGCGGCAGAGACGGCGCGGCAGATCAGCGCGGCGATCAAGATTCCGACGATCGGGATTGGGTCGGGAGCGCATTGCGACGGTGAAATCCTCGTCACGCATGACCTGGTTGGGTTGTTTCCGTGGTTCGTCCCAAAGTTCGTGAAGCCGGAAGCGGACGTGGCCGCGGAGATGCGCAAGGCGTTCGAAGCGTTCATCAAACGGACGCGCGGCTCGGCTGCTCCCCCCCCGGAATCGCAGGCGGCGCCGGTTTGACATCGAACGCGGAGCGGCGGTTTGTGGTCTGAAGCACGATGAGAGGATCGCACACGCCTCATTACGACGACACGGTCTGGTCCGGCACGAAGCAGCGGAACTGGATGGTGGTCGGCCTTGCGGTGTCTTTGCTGCTGCACTCGGCGCTTTGTGCGTACTTTTACAAGACGCGCTTTATGCCCGTCGAATCGATCGTAAAGGCGCCGGAGCAGACGCCCGCGTTCAAAGTGCAGAACATCGATCTGCAGCCGCTGGACAAAGCGAGCATGGATCAATCGAACCAGGCAGCAAAGCCAGACCCCGATAAAACGGATGTGCAGTTGCCGGACGAGAAGAAATCTTTTGATAAGCTGCTGGAAGAAATGCACGCGAGCACGGCAATGCCGGACGACACCAGCGATGTGCTGCCGGACAACCCGCGGGTCGATGCGACGAACGCCTCATCCATTCTGAACGAGATCGAGCGGAGCACGGCGCAGCTGCTGGCGAAAAGCCCGAATGGAACGCGCGAGCAATCGATGTTGAATGACTCGGCGACTTCCGGGCGGCCACAGCCGGCGCTGACCGGGACGGAGCTTGCGACGAGCACGACGATCAAGCGGCCGAATATCATCAACAAGATCCCCGGAGACAGCGCGGGCCCCGATCGCGGACGCGCGCCCGGATTCAGCGACCTGGATTCACTGCTCTCGCAGAAAGGTCCGCTCGGCTCTGGCACGTCGATCAGAATGCCGAGCGATCCGCTTTACGAATATGACAGCGCGGATTTGCAGCCCGGCGCGATCACTGAGCTGCAGAAGCTGGCGGTGCTGATCAAGCGGAACCCGAACGCGAAATTCACGATCGAGGGCTACAGCGACTCGTTCGGATCGGCGGAATACAACCTGATGCTGAGCCAGCGGCGCGCGGACAGCGTGGCGCGTTACCTCGTGGAAGGCTTGGGAGTGAATCCCGCGCAGGTGAATTCACGCGGATATGGCACGGCGAAGATGTTGGTGCCGCCGCGGCCGATCAACAGCGCTGATCCCATGGCGGTAGAGGCGGAGATCGCGCGGCAGCGGCCGAATCGACGGGTCGTGGTGGTGGTGAATACGGATCAGCGGTAGGAGCTGGTCGCAGGTTACCAGTTTTTGATCCACTGTAGCTGATCGGCAGCGCTCCCGCTGGTAGTTCCACCAGTGCTCCACAGATCGAACGTCGGATTATTTCCGCCAGTAGCTGCGGGATTCGATGCTTTGAGAGTGGAATACCCATAGCTGTTTCCGAATGGATCTCTGATCGCAGTGACGGCGGCAAGCGACGGCGGAACCGGTTCCAGCATGTTCGGTTTGAAGGTGAAGTATGATTTGTTCTCAGCTGAACGGTTAAAGTCGGCGTCGCCGGAGAGCGCGCCATAGAGAAACCGACTCGCCTCCGCGTAGGTGGTGACGGGTGTCGCCGGATCGAGAGAATCGGTCGCGGCGTTCCTCGGATAGACCCCGTTGTCTACCTTGTAGCTTTCCAGCGCGGCAGACATTGCTGCGACCTCCGCCTCCGCGCGCGAACGCGCGCCCTTCTTTTGCACATAACCCGAGGTTCCGAGAATCAGCCCCGCCAGCACGAGAATGACCGCCATCACGATCAGCAGCTCGATGACCGTAAAGGCCGCCGTATGACTTCGTGGGTGCCGCACGCGCTTACGTCTGCTGCTGCAGACCGCTGATGATGCTGATCAGCGGCATGAATAACGCGATCACGATGGTGCCGACGACGACCGCGAGGAAAACGATCATGATCGGCTCCAGCATCGAAGTGAGGCCGGCCACGGAGTTGTCCACTTCGTCGTCGTAGACCTCCGCAATCTTCAGCAGCATTTCCGGCAGCTGCCCCGTCTCCTCGCCAACGTCGATCATGCTGATGACCATGGGCGGAAAGGCGCCGCCGGCCTCGAGCGGTTGCACGATCGACTCGCCTTCTTTCACGCTGTCGTGCACTTGCGTGATCGCGCCGGCAATGACGGTGTTGCCGGCAGTTTCGCGTGTGATGTTGAGCGCCTGCAGGATCGGGACGCCGCTGGTGACGAGGGTGCCGAGCGTGCGGGAGAAGCGTGAGATGGCCGTTTTGCGCAGCAAATCTCCGAACAGCGGCGTCCGTAGCTTCACGCGGTCGATTCCCATCCGACCGGCGGGTGTTCGGCCGAGCAATTTGACGCCGATAAATGCGAGCACGACCGCACCGATGATCATCGGCCAGTTGTTCTTTACTGCGTTACTGGCGCCGATAACGAAGAGGGTGATGGCCGGCAGCGGTTTGTCGCCGAGCATGTCCTGAAAAATGGCTTCGAATCGCGGCACGATGAACACGAGCAGAAAGCCCATGATCGCAACTGCGAGGAACATCACGATGATCGGATAGACCATCGCGGCGACGACCTTGTTTTTGATTTTCTGTGCCTTTTCCTGGAACTCAGCGAGACGGCTAAGCACCAGTTCGAGCACGCCGCCGAGCTCGCCCGCGCGCACCATGTTAACGTAGAGATCATTGAAGATTTTCGGATGCTGGGCGAGCCCTTCGGAAAATGTGCTGCCGCTCTGCACCGCGTCCGAAAGGTTTGAAATCGTCTTCTGCAGGACCTTGTCGCGCTCCTGTTTCGCGAGCACGGTGAGCGCGCGGAGGAGCGGCAGACCGGCATCGATCAACGTCGCCAGCTGGCGCGTGAAGATCATCAAGACTCGGGGCTTGATCGTTTTTCGCTCGAAGAGAACGATCCCTTTCCCCGGTGTTGCAGGGGCTGCGGCCCGGACTGCTTTCGCTCTTTGTTTCGCAGCTTTGACCGTCGGACCGCCGCCTTTGCCTTCCTCGAAGACATTGGTGGGAAAGTATCCCGCCTGCCGCAGCTGGCCGATCGCTTCGTTGGTCGAGCTTGCGTCGACGAGTCCGGTGGACTCCTGACCGCGTGCATCAAGGGCTACGTAGGTGTAACGCGGCATGGCGGGTGAGGCGCAGAATAGGGTGCTGCGTTATCGGTGTCGAGCGGCGCTACGTGTATTTCAGCACTTCCTCGATCGTGGTGTCGCCTTCGAAGATGCTCCGCAATCCGTCCTGCCGGAGCGTGACCATTCCGAGTTCCACCGCCTTCTGCTTTAGCACGACGGTCGGGGCTCGCTCGTTGATCAACTCGCGAACGGGATCGGTGATTTTCATCAGCTCGTAAATCCCTTTGCGACCTTTGTAACCGGTGTTGTTGCACGCGTCGCAGCCTTTGCCGTAGAAGAAATCCTTGCTGTCGATGTCGCGTCGCGAGAGCAGAAGCTGATCGAGGAAGCCCTGCTGCGGCTGGTACGTCGTGCGGCAGTTCGGACAGATGCTGCGTAGCAACCGCTGGCCCAGCACCGCCTCCAGCGTGGAAGAAATCAGAAACGGCTCGACGCCCATGTCGATCAACCGCGTCACCGCGCCGGGCGCGTCGTTCGTGTGCAAGGTCGTGAAAACCAGATGGCCGGTGAGCGATGCCTGAATCGCGATCTGCGCCGTCTCGAGATCACGCGTCTCGCCGATCATAATGCGGTCCGGATCCTGGCGGAGGAACGCCCGCAGCACGCGCGCAAAGGAGAGCCCAATGCTTTCATTCACCGGCACCTGCACCACGCCTTCGAGGTCGTACTCGACCGGCTCTTCGGCGGTCAGCAGCTTCGCGTCGATCGTGTTGATCTTGCGTAGGCAGGAATACAGCGTCGTCGTTTTCCCGGAGCCGGTCGGGCCCGTGACAATGAAGATGCCGTTCGGTCGATTGATCACATCGACAATAAAGTCGTGAATGTAATCGGGCATGCCGAGCGCCTCGAGATCGAGGTTCACCGTCGAGCGGTCGAGCACCCGCAGCACCACGCTTTCTCCGAACTGCGTCGGGAGCGTCGAAACGCGCATGTCGATCGTCCGACCCGCGACGTTTTTCTGAATCCGTCCGTCCTGGGGCAGACGCCGCTCGGCGATGTTCATGTTCGCCATCACCTTCACGCGCGAGATGACGGGTAACGCGAGGTGCCGTGGCGGAGGCGCCATTTCATAGAGGGCACCGTCGACGCGGTAGCGGATTTTGAACTCGTGCTCAAACGGCTCGAAGTGAATGTCGCTCGCGCGATCCTGAATCGCCTGAAACAAAATCAGATCGACGAACCGGATGATGGGGGTCGCGTTCGCCTCCGCCTCGACTTCGGACGCTGCGGCTTCGTCGCCGCGCAAGGTCAGCAGGTCACCGTCGTCGGCCAGCTGCTTGAGGATCTCCTCCATGCTCGTCGTGTCGCTGCCGTAGTGGCGTTTGATTCGCTCTTCGATCTGGTCGGTCGGCGCGACGACGACATGCACGTCTTTGCCGAGCGCGAATCGCAGGTCGTCGGCCGCCCGGAGATCGAGCGGATCGACGAGAGCGATGGTGATCGTGTTCTCGTTTGCGGCGAGCGGCAATGCACGATGCAGCCGCGCCAAGCCGCCAGGCATCGACTTTAGGATCTCTGGCGGAATTTCCGTGCCGGCTAGGTCGACGAAGTCGGTGCCCAGCGCGTCCGCGATGCCTTGATAGAACCCGGGTTGATCCACGAAGCCGTTGTCGACCATCGTCTGACCGAGACTTTTCCCGTTGAGGTTCGCTTCCTGCAGGACGTCGTCCATCTGCGACGGCTCGAGCAGACGCTGTTCGAGGAGAAGCTCAGCGACTTGGTTGTTGTTCATCGTATCGGATTCCGCGCAGGATCAATTCCCATCGCCCAGCGTGATGGAGATCACTTCCTCGGCAGAAGTGAGGCCGCTCAGCACCTTGCGAACGCCATCTTCGCGGAGCGTGCGCATTCCGATCTCGCGCGCCCGCTGCCGGAGCAACAAGGTCGATTTGCGATTGTTGATCATGTGCCGCACATCGTCGTCGACCACGAAGATTTCGAAAATGCCCATCCGCCCGCGGTAGCCGGTGTGCCGGCATTGGTCGCACCCGACCGGCGCCATGACCTGTGCTTCGCTCAATTGCGACGCTTCGATGCGCAGCGCGCGAAGCTCCGTCTCGTTCAGGTCGCCCGGTTGTTTGCAGTGCGGACAGAGACGACGGACGAGACGTTGCGCCATAATCGCGCGGACCGAGGAGGCGACGAGAAACGGCTGCATCCCGAGGTCCACGAGTCGCGCCACGGCGGAAGGCGCATCGTTCGTGTGCAACGTGCTGAACACGAGATGCCCGGTAAGGCTTGCATTGGTCGCGATCGAAGCGGTTTCGAAATCGCGAATCTCACCGATCATGATGATGTTCGGCGCCTGGCGCAAAATCGAGCGGAGCGCCGCCGGGAAGGTCATCCCAATGTCGGCATTCACCTGCACCTGGTTGATGCCGTTCATCTGATACTCGATCGGCTCCTCTACCGTGATGATCTTCCGGTCGGGCTTGTTCATGTAATTCAGACAAGCGTAGAGCGTGCTCGTCTTGCCCGATCCCGTGGGGCCGGTGACCAGCAGAATGCCGTCCGGCAAGCGAAGCAGCCGCTCGAAGATCTCCTGGTCGTCGCTCAGGAAACCGAGCTCGGGCAGACCGAGCATGAGGCTGGATTTGTCGAGCAGACGCATCACGACGCTTTCACCATGGCTCGTCGGAATGGTGGAAACGCGCAGATCAATCGGCTTGCGCGCGATCTTCACCTGGATTCGGCCGTCCTGCGGCAACCGCTTTTCCGCGATGCTCATCGAGCCGGTCATGATTTTTAGCCGGCTGACGATGGCAGACTGCAGCCGCTTCGGCTGCGCCTGCATCTCCTGCAGCACGCCATCAATCCGGAAGCGGATGCGAAATTTCTTCTCGAGCGGCTCGAGATGAATGTCGCTCGCGCGAAGTCGGTGCGCCTCGACGAGCAACATCGACACTAATCGGATGATCGGCGCGTCCGTCTCGTTGCCGGTGTTGAGCTCCCCACCGTCAGTCAACTCGACGCCGAGGTCGGCGTCGTGACCGAGACGCTCCGCCAGCAAGTCGGAAGCTTCATCCGCAGTCCCGTAATATTTGATCAACGCCTCGCGAATCTTTTCGGGGCTGGTACAGACCAGCTCGATCTCGCGTTGCAGCAGAAAGCTGAGGCTGTCGATCGTGTCGATGTCGAGCGGATCGCTCACGGCGACGATCAACCCAGTCTCGCCAAAGCCGACCGGAACAACCTTGAAGCGGCGCGCATCTTCGGCGCGGATTTGGCTGATCACCTCCTGCGGCACAATCCGGGTCGAAATGTCAACCCAATCCATGTGCGCCTGCGCGGCCAGCGTGCGCGAAACATCGGTCTCGGAGATGAGGCCGTCGTGCACGAGCACATCGACGACGTTCAGGGAACCGTTCAGCCGCGCGCGTGCGCTCTGCAGCTGCGCAGGCGTTACCAGGCCCACGTCCTCCAGCACGCGAAGCACGTAATCTTCGTTCGGTTGCAAGGGGGCTCAGCTCACCGGCAACAGCGCCGGCATTGCGCAGTCTACTCTACCGTGACGCTTTTCGCGAGATTGCGCGGCTTATCGACGTCACGCCCGAGTTCGACGGCGAGATGGTATGCGAGGAGTTGCAGCGGAATCACGCTCAGTACCGGTGTCACGAACTCAGGAGCAGAGGGAATCGTAATGATGTCGTCGGCAATGTTCGCGAGACGCTCACCACACGCGCCGGAGGTGATGGCGATGACCGGTCCTTTGCGTGCTTTCACCTGCTCGATGTTGTTCATGTTCTTCGAGAACACGGCGTCATCGGGCGCGATGAACACCGATGGTAAATCGGGTCGCACCAGCGCGATGATGCCGTGCTTCAGCTCCGCGCTCGGATGGCCCTCGGCGAAGAGATACGTGATCTCTTTGAGCTTTAGCGCTGCTTCGAGCGCGATCGGATAATTGAACTGGCGGCCGAAGAACAGCATGCCGTTAACCGATGCGTACTTCTTCGCGATCGCGCGCACCTGGTCAGTCAACTTCAGAGTCTCTTCAATTTGTGCCGGCAGCGCCTCGAGCGCGTCGATAATCGCGGAGCCTTCGGACGTGGAGAGGTGCCGCATTCTTCCAAGCAGCAGCCCAATCAACGCCATGATCGTTACCTGCGACGTAAACGACTTGGTCGCGGCCACGCCAATCTCCGGCCCGGCGTGCATGTAGACGCCGCCATCGCTTTCGCGCGCGATCGTGCTGGCGACATTGTTGCAGATGCCCAGGGCGCGGTAGCCTTTGCGCCGACTTTCGCGCAGGGCGCCGAGCGTATCGGCGGTTTCGCCGCTCTGGCTGATCGCGAAGACCAATGTGTCGCGCGTCATCGGAGTGTTGCGGTGGCGAAATTCGCTCGCGAACTCCACCTCGGTCGGAACGCCGGCAAGCTGCTCGATGATGTATTCGCCAATCCTCGCGGCGTGGAGCGCGGTTCCGCAGCCGGTTAGCACGATGCGGCGGACGTCGCGCAGTTCCGCGGCCGTCATCTCCAGGCCGCCCAGCTTCGCCGTACATTCCTCGTGGCTCAGCCGCCCACGCATCGCGTCGCGCACGGAACCCGGCTGCTCATAGATCTCCTTGAGCATGTAGTGCGGGTAATCACCTTTTTTGATGTCCTCGTCGGTGAACTCGACTTTGCTAACCTCGTATTTTCCGCCTTCGCCGGCGACGGAACTGATCTCGAACTTGTCGCGCTCGACCGCCACGACATCGAAGTCGTTCAGGTAAACCGCATCGCGGGTGTAGGCGACGATCGCGCTCACATCGCTCGCGAGGAAGTTCTCGTCTTTCCCGACTCCGAGGACGAGTGGGCTGCCGCGCCGCGCTCCGACGAGGAAATCCGGGATGTCGCGGTGCACCAGCGCAATCCCATAGGTGCCGATCACCTGCTGTAGTGCGGCGCGCACGGCAGCAACGAGGCGGCTCTTGCTGTTCTGGGGCGGAGTGGAGCCGTTCGCCCCTGAGCTGTCGTAGATCTTGCCGATCAGGTGCGCCAGGACCTCGGTGTCAGTTTCCGAAACGAAAACGTGGTTCCCCTCGCGCAGCATGTCGTCCTTCAGCGCCTGGTAATTCTCGATCACGCCGTTATGCACGAGCGCGAGTTTGCCGCTGGCGTCGAAGTGCGGATGGGCATTTTGGTCCGTGGCCTTTCCGTGCGTGGCCCAGCGGGTATGGCTGATGCCGTAGGTGCCGACGGGCGTGTCTTTGCCGATGAGCTTCCCGAGATCAGCGATTCGACCCGCGCACTTGCGCGTTTCAAGCTGATCTCCCGCGATGATCGCTACACCCGCCGAGTCGTAGCCGCGATATTCCAGACGGCGCAAACCGTCGAGCAGGATGGGAGCCGCCTCTGATCGTCCGACGTAGCCAACAATGCCGCACATAGGGCAACAAGCGTGACACTAACGCTTCTGCGGCGCAACAGCCGCAGCGTTCAGCTGGTGTTTCCACGAGAGCGGCTCAAACCGGTGCCCTTGTCGCTGGATAGCGCTCGAGGTGATCTCGCTGCGAGCAAAAAGGTTGCTCGGAAGCTCGCCGACTGGTTATTGAGTTTGTGCCTTCGCCCAGCCAATCCTCGAGCGGAACTCCCGCGCCCGATACCGGAGTCCTAACGACTCCCGCGCTCCCGCCCGGCACGACTCAGCGCACGCTGGCGGTGGTGATGGGTGGTGGAGCGGGGACACGACTCTTCCCGCTGACGAAAGACAGGGCCAAGCCAGCGGTGCCGCTGGGCGGGAAGTATCGGCTGGTCGACATTCCGATCAGCAACTGCCTGAACTCCGGGTTGCGGTCGATCTACGTGCTGACGCAGTTCAACAGCATGTCCTTACATCGGCACATCCAGGCGAGTTATAAGTTCGACAATTTCTCCCGCAGCTTTGTCGACATTCTCGCGGCGCAGCAGACGCCGGAAGGCTCTGAGTGGTATCAGGGCACGGCGGACGCGGTCCGCCAGAACATGCGCTACTTCCTCGAGCGTCCGTTCGATTACTACCTGATCCTGAGCGGCGATCAGCTCTACCGAATGGATTTTCGCTCGCTGCTGCACCAGCACATTCAGTCCGGCGCAGAAATCACTCTGGCCACCAAGCCGGTGCAGCGGTCGCAGGTCGCCGATTTCGGGATCATGCAGAGCAATGCTGACCGGCGCGTGACCCGCTTCGTTGAGAAACCGAAAGACGAAGCGTTGCTGCACGATCTGAAGCTTGGGCCCGAGTTGCTGTCGTCGATCGGCGCAGCGGCCGATGAGGAACTGTACCAGGCCTCGATGGGCATCTACGTCTTTAATCGTGATGTGCTGGTCGATTGTCTCGCGAACGATCTGGTCGATTTCGGGAACCACATCATCCCGCACGCGATCCAGGAGCGGAACGTGAGCGTCTACATTTTCGACGGCTACTGGGAAGATATCGGGACGGTGCGCGCCTTCTACGAGGCGAATCTCGACCTCACGGATCTGCTGCCGAAATACAGCTTCTTCGAATCGGGCGCACCGATCTACACGCACCCGCGCTTTCTGCCCGGCAGCAAGATCAACGGCGCCGCGTTGCGACAGGCGATCATTGCGGACGGCTGCATCATCTCGGACGCGCACATCGAGCGGTCGGTGATCGGAATCCGGAGCATCATCCAGACGGGCGCCACGATCCGAAACAGCATCGTCATGGGTAATGATTACTACGAGACTGATCCGGCGTCTGTGCCCTCGGGCTTGCCGCCGATTGGCATCGGGCGCAATTGCGTGATCGATCGCGCGATCATCGACAAGAATGCACGGATCGCGGACGGAGTGGTGATCACGCCGGAAGGCAAGCCGCCGAACGTGGACGGCAACGACTACTATATCCGCGACGGGGTGGTGGTGGTGCCGAAGAATGCGGTGATTCCCGCGGGGTCCTGGATCTAGCGCACCTACCGAACCCTATCAGCCGGGCCCGCGTGGAAGCGGAGAGTTTCCTTCGGGAGACGCTCTTAGCGGCGTCCGCCGCCCATGCGGTCAGCCATTTGACCCATCTGCCCACTTTGCTCCCAGGATTGCTGCTGGTTCCACGGGAGACTCGATTCGGCACCGGTGCTGGAAGGGTCTGCAATCAGCGGCGGTTTCTCTTTCGTAGCGCAGGAAGCCATCGCGACGGAGCCGACGGCGAGGAGTGCCAGCTGAAGGCGGCGCAAGAAGAGAGAATTACGGGTTTGAGCCAGCATAGATTACGACGTCACCGGGTTGCACCTGAACGCCACGCGCCAGGCTGTGGGTGATGATATCGGCGATGGCGGTCGCGGGTTCAACCGAGGAGACGCGGATTTTGCCGATGAGCGCTCCGCTCCGCAGAACCAGCATATCGGTGTTCGCCTCGATGCCCTGGCGGCCGCCGAGATTGAGGACGACGAAGTTGTAAGCCTGATTCACGGCCAGGACGGTGCCGCGAAGATTAGGATTGCCGGTCGCAGCACGACGCGTCCGCTGACCTTCGGTCACGGTGGTCCGGTCCTGTATGGTGCGAATCTTTTCCGAAAGCAGCTGCTTCTCGCGTTCTGCGTTGTCGAGCTGCTTGCGGGTTTCTTCGAGCTCTGCCTGCAAATCACCGGCACCCGGCATCGGAAGGCTGTCGGGCATTAGTTCCTGCGGAGCTCCTTCGTCCAGCCTCTTCTGCAGCTCCGCGATTTGCTCTTGCTGGCTCTGCAGCTGCGCCTGCAGCTCGGCTTTTTCCGAGTGCGACCGAATCAGATCCGCCTCGGCACTCGCAGCTCTACTTTCGGTTTCGGTTCCTCGCGCCATCGCTTCGGCCAGCTTGCCTTCGCGCGCCTGGATTTCCTTTTCTTTCGCGAGCCGCACTTGTTCCGCTTCCGCCCGGGCGGTGTCGCTTCTCTGGGCGGCGTCGCGGAGGTCGCGCGTCTTGCTTGTGTTCAAAACTCCAAAGACGGCCGAGAGCGTCAGGAAAAGAACGGAGAGGCTGATCAGGACCCTGGACATTGGACCGGGGGAGGCGCGCGCTGTTTGTAGCTGAGGGGCGTGACGGATTGCAACGCTGATCTGCCTCGCGACGGGCATTTGTTTGCGGCGCGGCGGCTGATTCGCGTTGCGCGTCAGGAGCTCCCGCCCTATAGGAAACGGTTCATGGGTCAGCAACATCGAGTCACTGCAAAACGCCGCCGCCGCGGAGCCTATCTGGAACGCAAAAAGGCCCAGGCAAAATCAGGCGCTGCTGCGGCTAAGACAACGGCTGCAAAGACCAAGGCGAAGAAGCAGCTGGCCACGGCCGCCGCTTCCTAGACTGTTTGGCTGCAGCGCGGGCGTCTTGATTGTGCCCCGCCCGCTCCTATAGATGCTGCGTGCAGCCGCAGTATCTCATTGTTGATGGCCACAGCGTGATCTTCGCCTGGCCGGAGCTGCGGGAGATGCACCAGCGCCGCACTGCCCTGGCGCGCGAAGCGCTCGTGCGAAAGCTGCGCGACTACCAAGATTGGACCGGGGTCCGTGTTGTCGTCGTTTTCGACGGACGAGGCGCCGCAGTGGATGCGAGCGCCGACCCGGGTGAGATTCAGATATTCTACTCGCGCGCCGGACAGACGGCGGATTCGATCGTGGAGCGGCTCGCGAGCAAATACGGCTCGGAGTTCAGGCTGCTGGTCGCCACCAGCGATTATCTGGAGCAGGAAACCGCTGCAGCGTGCGGCGCGGAGTGCATTTCAGCCGAGGGGCTGCGCGGACTGCTCGACGAAGCGCGATCGCGCTGAGCCTCCCGGATTACTTCCTGGTGAGGGCGATCACGATGGTGAGCGCGATGCCGACGGCAGCGTAGGCATCGATTTCCATCTTATGCGGCGCCTGCGAGAACCTGCTGCGCAACCGGGGCGGTGAGCTCCTCGCGACGTGCGCGCTGCTGGCAAGTGGGCAACACCCGCGACAAGACGCAGTAGAGCTGCTCGATCGGGAGATTCTTGCTGACATAACCGTTGGCGCCCGCGCGGAGTGCTGCGTGCATTCGGTCCTCGTCGTAGCCCACCCCGGTGAAGACGATGATCGGCAGCTTCTGGCTCATTTCGCGGATGAAAGAGATGAGCGAGATGCCGTCCACTTTCGGCATGTTAAGATCGACGACCACGACGTCGCACTGGTTGTGCTCCAGCCAGGAAGCGGTCTGGAAACCCTCGGTAAGCGATTCGCAGGTGTGGCCTTTCTGTCGGAGGTAGGTCACGAGAAACTTCGTGATCGATGGGTCGTCATCGATGATGAGGAATTCAGCAGAGGCGCGGGTAAGGACTTTCACGGGTCAGGCTAGTGTTATAATTTCTATAACGACTATAAGCATCAACCTTGCCAACTACGGACACGAGGACCGCGATTCCTAAATTATAATCCGCGGCGCATTCCCTTCTGCCAGCGGGGGGAGCCGAAAAGCAAAACCTCCCGCGCCGCGGGAAATTCGCGTTCCGCTCCAGCCAGCGGCCACTCGCCCATTGTTGCAGCTGATGCTGAGCGGGCGCGCGGCGTCCGCTTTTCCGTATGTTTAGAGCGTGTCATGCACTTCGTCGCGCCAGCCCGGGGGCTTCCACCGATGGAGGCCGTCGTCTCCTGACCCGGCGCATGATGTATCTACGCTCCACGTCCTCGAAGTCGCCACCCCAATCCCACGCCGCGTGGGGACACGCGGCCTACACACGCGAGGCAAGGTGCATGACGCCGTCTCAGAACCCGCCCTGCTCAGATCCCGAGCTTTTTTTCGATCGCCTTTACGCGTGCGAAGAGCTGCCCGAGCCGGTGCACCCACGCCAGCTGCTGCTTGGCTTCGCGCAGCGGCACGGCCACCGTGCCCCACCACGTGCCACCGTCCGGCGGAAGGTCTTTCGAGACGCCGGTGCTCGCCGCCAGGATGTTCCGATCGCCGATCTCCACATGGGCAGTCACCCCGACTTTGCCGCCCATCATCACATAGTCGCCGACACGCGAGCTTCCGGCGATGCCGGTTTGCGCTGCAATGACCGAATGTCGACCGATGACGACGTTGTGGGCGACCTGCACCAGGTTATCGATCTTCGCTCCCTCTTTGATCCACGTCCGCCCGAAGCGCGCGCGATCAATTGTCGTGTTTGCGCCGATTTCGACATCGTCGTCGATCTGCACGACGCCGATCTGCGGCACTTTTTGGTGCCGGCCTGCCACAATCTCAAACCCGAAGCCGTCGGCGGCGATAATGGCGCCGCTGTGAATCACGACGCGCGCGCCGATGAGCGTGCGTTCGCGGATCGTGACGTGCGGATAGATCATGCATGCGGCGCCGATCGTGGTCCCATGCCCGACATAAGCGTGCGCTCCAATGACAGTGTCGTCGCCAACGGTCGCGCCCGGCTCGATGACGGCGTGTGGCTGGACTGAAACGCGCGCGCCGAGCTTGGCGTCTGGCGCCACCACCGCCGTCGGGTGAATGCCAGGGGAGAAACGGATTGGCTGCGGCGCGAGCTTCAGCACGACGGCCTCAAACGCCTTGGCCGGATTTGCGACGCGAACCTGCGCCGGCTCAATGGCATCATCGAAGTCGGTGGGAACGAACACGGCCGACGCGCGGGTTTTCCGAAGCAGCGGCATGTACTTCGGGTTCGCATAGAAGGTGATCTCGCCGGCCGTCGCCTCCGCTAGCGAAGCAGCTCCGGTGATTACCTGCGCCGGATCACCGGATAAGTCGCCCCCCGATAGCGTGGCGAGCTCCTGAAGGGTGAATCCCATGGCAACTGTAGCGGTGGTCTATGACCGCCGATCTTTCCCCCGTCTGTTTCGGTGCCAAACTTCGGCGGTCATAGACCGCCGCTAAAGGCTGGCGCGAACGGCATCCAGCTGCCCGGCGGATCCGAGCTTCTCGTTTTTGTGCGCGATGAAGTTCGCGTATTCCTGCATGAAGACTTTCCCCGGCGGGCGGAAATCAAACTCCGCCGGTTTGTCGCGAAAAAACTCGCGATGCACGCGCGTCCAGACGAGCCGTCCGTCGGTGTCGATATTCACCTTCGTGACGCCGAGCCTGGCCGCCGGCAGATATTCTTCCTCGTTCACGCCGCGCGCGCTCGGGTCGAGCTGACCGCCGGCGCCGTTGATGCGCTGTACTTCCTCCACCGGGACGCTCGAGCTGCCGTGCATCACGATCGGCATGTCCGGCACTTTCTGTGAGATCGCCTCGATGACGTCGAAGCGGAGCGACTGCTGTCCTTTGAACTTGTAAGCGCCGTGGCTGGTGCCGATCGCCGCCGCGAGTGAATCGCAGCCGGAGCGTTGCACGAATTCACCCGCTTCGTCGGGGTTCGTGAGGCAGGCATGTCCTTCATCCACCTTGATGTCTTCCTCCACGCCGCCGAGCATCCCGAGTTCCGCCTCGACACTGATGCCTTTGGCGTGGGCACGATCGGCGACTCGTCGGGTGATCGCGATGTTTTCATCGAAATCCTCGTGGCTGGCATCGATCATGACCGAGCTGTAGAAGCCGGAGTCAATGCAGTCGTAGCACGTCGCCTCGTCCCCGTGATCGAGATGGACCGCAAAGATCGCCTCAGGGAAGATTTGCTCCGCCGTGCGGATGATCGCCTCTAGCATCCGTTTGTCGGTGTAGCCCCGCGCCCCTTTCGAAAGCTGAATAATGAAGGGTGCCTTGCTCTGGATGCAGCCGCGGAAGAGGCCCATCGTTTGCTCGAGGTTGTTGATGTTGTACGCGCCGACTGCGAATTTCTTATAGGCGACTTTGTACAACTGGTTGGTGGTGACAATCATGAGGAGGCTCCTGGTTGATGCTCGTGCTGAGGGCTGCGGAGGCCAAAGTAAGGCGCTCCCGCTCGTTGCCAATCAGAAAGCAGAAACCGGCGAGACTTCAATCCCGTTCCGCGCTCACCGGCAGCATCACGCTGACGGCGGTGCCGTGCGGGTTTGAATCGATATCGACGCGCCCGTTGTGGTCGAAAATCGTGCGTTTCACGATCGGGAGGCCGAGGCCCATGCCGCGCGCTTTGGTCGTGCAGAACGGCGAGAACACTTTGTCTTTCAGATCAGGCGAGATGCCTTTGCCGTTGTCCTGGATTGTGACGACGACTCCGCTCGCCGCGTTCCCCTCACGCACCGGTTTGGCGGCGAGAGAAATGCGCGGCTTGTTCTGGCCGGTCGTCGCTTCGGCCGCGTTCGCCACCAGATGCGCGAATGCTTCGGTCAGGGCAGCTTCGTCGCCCAGCACGGGCGGCAGGTCGTTAGGCAAACTAACGTCAATCGGTGTTCCGTTGGTGCCGAAGCGGGTGCGCGCCACTTCCACTGCCTTTTTCACCGAAGCACCGACGTCGAACGCCTTCATCACCAACTCCGGCGGATGTGCGAAATCGTTGATCTGCGTGACGATTTTGTCCAGCCGATCAATCTCCTGCACGACGATTTGATTGAAGTCCTTCCGGAAATCAGCGTCATCAAATCGCTCCGGCAGGAGCTGCGCAAAAGTCTTGATCGCGACGAGCGGGTTCCGCACTTCGTGCGACATGCTGGCCGCGAGATCAGTCCAGAAGACCGCCCGATCAACCAGGTCCTGCTTCTGCCGCAAGTTGTCTTCCGCGGTGAGATCCTGCACCACCGCCACCGCGCCGAGCGGAGTTTTGTGGTCCAGCAAGCGCCGGGTCTCGACGGCTAACGAGCGGCGCGTGTTTGCGTCCGTCCAGTGCTGCACCGGCAGGTTTGTTTTCGCGTCGAGCGTCTCGCGCAGCATCGTGGCCAACCGGCTGCCGGCAGCTTCCGCGGGGCGATTTAATACCTCCCCTGCCGGGATTCCGAGAATCTGTTCGGCGGTCGGGTTGAACCAGCGGATGACCGCATCCTCATCGGTGGCGACGATGCCGGGCGGAATCGATTTCAGTAACGTCTCAGCCAACGTTTTCTGCAGGCTGATTTCTTCGTAAAGGAGCGCATTCTCCAGCACGGTGGAGACGTGCTCGGCGAGCATCATCAGGTTTTCAAGGTCGGCGTATTCGAAACGCTGTCCCGTCATCCGATGTCCGAAAAACAGCCATCCCAGAATCCGGCCGCGCGCATGCAGCGGCACGATGACTTCAGCGCCAAAGGTATCCAGCGCGCGACGCATCAACGTCTTTTGCGTTTGATCCGACGCCTGGGCGAGATTGGCGCGGGCGATGAGGTGCGCATGCAACTCGAACCAGCGAACCAGCGGATCGCGTTCGCCGTATTCGACGTCGTACGTTTCCGGCAAACAGCGCAAGCCGGCCCGCAGCCGGTAGCGATCGCTTTGGCGGATCCGGGAGAAGATGCCGACGCGAGTGACGCTGGCAGCGTCGGCCACCCCCTCGACCACGCTTGCGAGCAGGGCTTCCACGTTATCGAAGCGCCGGAAGACGCGCGGGAACCGCATCAGCGGCATCGAAGGCGCATAGCGCTCCGGCATCGGATCGACGCGCCGTGGCGGTTCGGAAAGCGGGACGAGACTTGATTGATCGCGCAGATCTCGATTTTCCTGCAGGACCCGTAGATGATCAAA
>JACDCC010000251.1 GCA_013694595.1 Chthoniobacterales bacterium | reverse complement strand
GCGCGAAGGTCGAGATCAAATACCTGCGCGACGTGCAGGAGAAAACTGCGCAGGTGGAACTCGCCGAACTGCCGACGGAGCAAGGTCGCTTCGCGCAGAACGATTCGTCAGCGACAGGGGCGGTCCTCGGTGGGGTGACGATCGCGGAGATCGACGATCGTATGCGGCAGCAATACAACCTACCTCCTGATCTCAAAGGCGCATTGATAACCAACGTCACTCCTGACTCGCCAGCGGGAGAAGCGGGCTTGCGCGAGGGCGACGTGATCCGCGAGATCGCGCGTCAGGATGTGAACCGCGCGCGTGATGCGATCGATTTGAACCGCAAAATCAAGACGGACAAAGGCGTCGTCATGCTCGTCTGGAGCAATGGTTCGCAGCGCTACCTGGTTGTGAATCCGAGTGAGACGGATCAGCAGCGGACGGGCTAACGGGCATCGCTACGGCAAGGTTCAGTTCCGATCGCGACTCTCGAATCCGGCATCCTTGGCGTGAGAACGAAACGCGCCAACACCCAGCATCACGCCATGGACAGCCAGCCCGGCGCCGAGGGCGCACGCGAGGACCCAACCAACCGGCTGCGCTTCGAGAAATCTGAATGCGCCGATGATGCCGCGAGCCTCCGCAGGCGCACGCAAACACGCCGCGACGACCATGAAGCCGCCGACGATTAGAAAGAGCAGACCTCGGCTGCCCACGCCGTAGCGATGCAACGCGCGCTCCCACGCGCCATCGAAGATCTGGATTTTCTCGCGAACTGCCTCGCGAAGTTGGTAGCCGCCGGCGGCGATGATTAGCGCACCCGTAATTCCGGCGAGCCACTGACCAAGCGGCTGCGAAAGGAGTAGTGCGGTCCAGCTCTGAATACGACCGCCGCCGGGCTTCGCGAGTTCCAGCGTAAGACCAAGCGCGGACAACGAGAGCCCAAGGTAGAGAACGGCCACGAACGCGCCCGCGGCGCGGCGCGCGAGGCCTTTCGCGTCGGAACCTTTGCTGTCGGTGTCGAGAATTGCCTCGAGCAAACACCAGACGGCGAACGCGGCGAGTCCTGCGGCCACCGCTGCGAGCAGCACCCGGCCGAGCGGCGCCGTCATGATCGTCTGGAATGCTCCCGGCATGTCGCTGCGATGCCGGCCAGCGTGAATAGCCGCGTTGATGGCGCTGCCACCGATGATCACGAACACCAAACCTCTGGCTGCACCCCCAACGATCGCCAGCTGCGCAAGCCATGGCCGACGCTTGCGTGGAAAGCTGGGGATGAGTTGCCGTCGCACAACTCAGCTGTGGCGCACGTTACTCTCCGCGCCGGCGCCCCCGCCGCGCGGGATCAGCGAACGCATTTCCGCGCGCAATGCGGTGATCTCTTCACGGAGCTCGTTGATTGACCCGGCGCCTGCGATCTGCGCGTCGTGATTCGCCGCGTCGCGTTCAATAAAGAAGGTGGAGAGCGTCGCCGCAAACACCGCGAAAGCGTAGAGCGCGAGCAGCAGGCACAAGACCTGACCTTCCGGCGTCTGTGGCCAGTACTCGGAACCGACGGTCGTGATCATCATCGCCCTCCACCAGAGCGCTGAACGATATTCATGCAGCCCGCGTCCATCGGCGTTTTCATTCTTGAAGGCTTGCATACCCGCGGCGCCCGCGCAGCACAACCGCATAACCGAAACCGCGGCGGTGCATTGTTTGTCGCAGGGCGCGCATTCCGCGGTTGAAGGAGGTCACAATGCGCACAAGCCGCAGCCCGCGGGGCGCGCGTGCGACGCGCAACAGCCGAACGAGCCGCGCAACGCGGAAAAGGCGCAGAGCGGGCAAGAAGCAGCGAGACCGCCGTCAGCCAGTTGGGCCCGCACAGATAGCCACTTCTCGGTGGCGAGCGTCTGAGACACAAGTCGGCGATGAAGATGAGCCAGATCGCCGTGCCGAGCGTCTGGAGCCTAGGATTGATCCCGCGCGTCACTTCCAGTGCGAGCAGGCGAGCCAGACGACACCCCAACACGACCATCGGTGTTTCGATCCACTGCTCGACGCGCCGCAGCAGCGTACGCCTTTGTTTGCGCAGCTCCTGCTGCAACTCTGGCTCGTCGGATTGTTGCACGGGTCTCAGCCGCTGGGTCCTCCGGCTGATATGACCAGCGCGGAGGAGTCGTCAGCGGCTCGCGATCAATTACAGGATGTCAGCTCAAACGCTAACGCCAGTAACCGTCATACCAGGCCCAGCCGCGGTTCCGGCGCGCCCAGTTACCGTCCACCCATACGGCGCGGGATCTCGGGCGGACAACTCATCGGCCTGGCACCCAGTCGTAATCCACGCCCGTCCAGCGCCAATGGCCGCTGACCCACACATATTGGGATCCACGCGACGCCGGCCGTGCCTCGATTCGCGTGACAGGTGGCCTCCGTGCGACAACCACTCCAGTGCTGACTCCGTAACTCGCGTCCGCCGTTGCTAAGGGGACTGGGTTGATGGTGGCGGTACATCCAACCAACATTAGCGGCGCAGCGGCCGCGACACAGAGGCGCGTCTTCAGCTGCTTACCTCCCTCGATCGCTTTGAGTAATGTCGTTTTCATAGCGCATCATGGGTCGCGTTGCTGACGGAGAGCTTTCGTCGCGATTACAAGATGGAAATGCGAGTGCACCGCCTGTTTTCCGACGCACGTGATGTCCAACGCGCGCGAGTCTATTCGGATGGCCTCGATCAACTCACATGGTGCTCCCCCATTGCCGTTCGCCGGAGCCGGTCCCTCCCGAACCGCTGACAACCAGCAAAGTGCGTTGCACATGAAACGAATCAAAGGCCTGAGCCGTAGCATGGCTGCTGGCGGCGGTCGTCGTCGCGGTGCTTGTGGGCGTCTGGCATTTGCGAAGGGGCGAATTGCGGTTCCGCGATCGACTGCTTCCGCTGCACGGTGCTCCCCCACGGAGAACCGCGCAAGACGCGCTGTTCCGCTAATGGTTCTCCTTACTCGATTGTAACGCTGGCGAAACGTTCTCGTCAGTCTCGCCGCCGACAGTTCGTGCATGAAACGAACAATAATCAGCACAATAAGCTTGTGCGCGGCGCTCGCTGTCTCGGCGAATCTGGCGCTCGCACAAACGGACAACAAACCGAGCAAGGGAAAACCACCAGAGGGCAAACTGGTGAAAGGCAGCGAGGTCATCGGCGCGAAGCTGTTTAATCAGCAGGGCGAACACATCGGCGAAATCAACGACATCGTCTTCGACGAAAATACCGGTGGAATCACGCACGGGATGCTCGCCGTGGGCGGCTGGCTGGGCATCGGCGAGAACATCACGGCGGTGCCGTGGAAGCACATCCAGCAGAGCGAGAAGGACACGCCCGGCTACGTCGTCGATGTGGAAAAATCAAAGCTCACGCCGGAAATGAGTTTCAAGGGCAATAGCTGGCCGAACCTCACCGAGGGCTGGTTCAAAGAGAGCTATTCGCGCTTCGGTATACCGATGAAGCCGAACGCGAAACTCGTTCGCGGCAGCAAGGTGATGGGCGCCGAGCTGTTTAATCAAAAGGGAGAAGACATCGGCGAAATCC